>JAMWZF010000004.1 GCA_024304875.1 Paracoccaceae bacterium | reverse complement strand
GTGTCCAAGATCGACCTCGTCGAGGTGGTCCGAGGCGCCGACACGAGCGACGACACCGCGACCCGCCTCGCCGCCTATTGCGGCGCCACGGGCAAGCTGCCGGCGCTCATCAGCGACTACCCCGGTTTCGTCGTGAACCGCGCGCTGGTGCCCTACATGCTCGAAGCCATGGTGCTGATGGACGAGGGCGTGCCGAAGGAGGTCATCGACACCGCCGCGGTCAGGTTCGGGATGCCGATGGGACCGGTGACGCTGGCGGACCAGGTTGGCCTCGACATCGGGCTGCACGTGGCCGAGAGCCTGGCCGAGAGCCTCGACAAGGAGATGCCGCAGATCAGCGACGCGCTGCGCAAGAAGGTCGACGCCGGCGACCTCGGCAAGAAGACGGGCAAAGGCTTCTACGACTGGTCGGACGGCACCCCGCACCCGGATGCGGACCTTGGCGATGCGCCCGAGGACCTGACCGACCGGCTCATCCTGCCGATGCTGAATGCCTGCGCTGAGGTCCTGCGCAAGGGGATCGCCAAGGACGCCGATCAGCTCGATGGCGCGATGATCTTCGCCACCGGCTGGGCGCCGTTCCGGGGCGGGCCGATGCACTATGCCAGGACCCGCGGGATCGACGACGTCACCGCCGCGCTGAAGGAACTGGAGGCGGCGCACGGGCCGCGCTTTGCGCCTGACCCGGGATGGTCCGACATTGGCTGACGGCACGGCGGCAAGCGGGCCGGTGGTCCATGCCGGGGCGGACGAGATGGCCCGCGCGATTTTCGAGGCCAAGGGAGGCGAAGTGCGGCTGGCCCTGCCTCTCGGCCTCGGCAAGCCGATCACGCTGGTCAATGCCCTCGTCCGTGTGGCGGCGGCCGACCCTTTGCTCTCGCTGAAGATCTTCACTGCCTTGACGTTACAGCGACCAAGCCCCTCCAGCGACATCGAGCAGCGGTTCCTCGGCCCCGCGATGGACCGGCTGTTCGGCACCGCGCCGCCGCTTCTCTACGCCGAAATGATTGCCGAGGGCCGGCTGCCCCAGAACATCGAGGTGTCGGAGTTCTTCTTCCAGGCCGGCAGCTGGCTGGGCAACGACTATGCCCAGCGGCACTACATCTCGGCCAACTACACCCATGCCCGGGATGTACTGATCGCGCAGAAACCGAACGTGCTGGCCCAGCTCATGCCCCGGCAGGGGGACCGCTTCAGCATGTCCTGCAACACCGACATTTCGGCCGATCTCTTCGCATTCCGGGCCGCGGGCCGGATGGACTTTCTCGCCGCGGCCGAGGTCTGCGACGCACTCCCGTTCATGGAGGGGCCAGCGGCGCTCGCCGCCCGCGAGATCGACATGGTGCTGGAGCCCGAACCACAGATCGACCTCTTCTCCGTCCCGCGCCGGCCCGTGACGCTGGCCCAGCATGCCATCGGTCTGCACGTCGCGCGGCTGATCCGCGACGGAGGCACGTTGCAGATCGGCATCGGGGGTATCGGCGACGCGGTGGCGCAGGCGCTGCTGTCCCGGGCCCGGGGCGAGCTGAACCCTCTGTGGGAAACGGCGCCCTTTCCTCTTCAGGGGAGCAACACCGGCCCATTCGAAACCGGCCTCTACGCGGTCTCGGAAATGCTCGTTGGCGGGCTTGTCGCGCTGTTCGACGCCGGGATTATCCGGCGCGAGGTGGCTGGTGCTGCGATCCACGCGGGCTTCTTCGTCGACGCACGCGACATGTACGCCCGCCTGCGCGAGATGCCGGCCGAGCGGCGCGCCAAGATCGCGATGATGCCGGTGAGTTTCACGAACGCCCTGTACGGTGACGAAGCGGAGAAACGTGCCGCCCGGCGCGATGCGCGCTTCGTCAACGGCGCGATGCAGGTCAGCCTGCTGGGGGACGCCATGTCAGATGCCGCAAAGCCGGGCCAGGTGGTCAGCGGAGTCGGCGGGCAGTTCAACTTCTTCGAACAGGCGCTGGCGCTGGACGGGGCGCAGGCGATCCTGACCCTGCCCGCGACGCGCGAAAGTGATGGCGAGGTCACCTCGAACGTCGTCTGGCAACTGCCCGTCACGACGGTGCCCCGGCACATGCGGGACGTGGTGGTGACGGAGTACGGCGCGGCCTTCCTTCGCGGGCAATCCGATGAGGAGGTCATCCGGCGGCTGATCTGCATCGCCGACAGCCGGTTCCAGCCCGGCCTCGTGGAGCGGGCGAAGTCCGAGGGGCTGCTGGCGCGGGGCTGGCAGGTGCCCCCGGCGCATCGGTCCAACACGCCCGGGACGCTGTCCGGCTGGCTGGGGCCGCACAAGGACCTCCTGCCGGACTATCCCTTCGGGACGGACTTCACCGAGGTCGAGCAGATCCTGATTCCGGCGCTGGCCAGGCTGAAGGCGGCCAGTGCGGACAAGCGGCGGCTGGCGGGGCTGATCTGGGCCTCGATCACCGCGCCGCCCCATCCCCGGGAAGCCGAGGCGATGGAGCGGATGGGCTTCTCCGGCGCGCCCCGCCTGCTGGAGACGCCGAGCGCGCGGGCCGTCCGCGGGGCGCTGCGGAACGTCGCCTGAGACAGATGACCGAGGGCGCCGGCCGTCAGACCTGCCCCAGAACCCAGTTGCGGAAGGCCTGGACCCGGGGCAGGTCCGTCTTGTCACGCGGAGTCACGAGGTAATAGCCGCCCGGGCTGACCACCCGCACCGGGAAGGGGGCCGTGAGGTTGCCGTTGGCGATGTCGTCGGCGGCGAGGTAGCTGGGCAGAAGCCCGATGCCGAGCCCTGACTTGGCCGCCTGCAGGACCATGTAGAAATGCTCGAGCCGCAAGGGCTTGTCGTAGCCCTCCGTCGGCGCTCCCACGGCTTGAAGCCAGTGGGTCCAGGTGCCCGGCCGGGTCGAATGGGCGATCAGCGGATGGCGGCGCAGCTGCCCGTAGTCGGTCAGCGGATAGGGCCCATCCATGATCCGCGGGCTGCAGACGACCTTCAGTTCCTCGCTCATCAGCGGTTCGGCCCGGGCGTCCGGCCAGTTGCCGTAGCCGAAGCGGATCGCCACGTCGATGCGCTCGGAGGAGAAGTCGAGGTCGCCGTCGCTGCTGGTGATGTCGACCGTCAGTTCCGGGTGCAGCTGCATGAAGGACCCCAGCCGCGGCAGGAGCCACTTGGTCCCGAAGGTCGGCAGCATCCCGATGCTGAGGGTGCCGCGCCCGGCCCTGGTGTCGACGAGCTCTCGCGAGGCCCCCTCGAGGATGTCCATCGCCTTGGCGATCTTCTGGGAATAGTAGGTCCCGTCCTCGGTCAGCCTTATCTGCCGGCCGGCCCGCTCGAAGAGCTGCAGCTCCAGGTGCTCTTCCAGCCCCTTGATCATCCGGCTGACGGCGCTTTGCGTCACGTTCAGCTCGTCCGCGGCGCTGGTGAAGCTGCCGTGCCGGGCGACGGCCTCGAAGGTGCGCAGGGCGTTGAGGGAGGGCAGGGAGCGGCTCATCGGACATTCCAAAATCTCATGCAAGCCCCAGAATTTCGCAGGTTGAGGTAAAGGTCAATTCCGGTCGAACCTGCTGGCGACACCAGCCGGGATGTGCCGTGACACTGAGCAAGATCTCCTACGACCTGACCGCCGTGACGATGGGAATCCACGCGCTGGAACGGCAGCGAAACGACGGTCACAGCCTTCTGGACGAGGAGGGGCTGGTGCCCATCTATACCGGCGGCGACCTTGTCACGCCGCGCGCCTATGCGGACTGGGACGCGGTCCGGAAGGACCTCGACACCCTCGAAGACGCGCTCTCCACCATCGCACCGGGAGAGCGCCGGACATTCCTTGAAGGAATGATCGGCTCGCTCCGCCTTGCCGTCCGGCTGTTCTCGGGCGGCAGCCCGACCTACGAGCAGAAGGTCATGGGCCTCGTCGGCGCCGCCCGCGGGCACGAGGATGCCGGCATGATCGGCGCCTGCCGCGACCGCATCGACCGGCTGCTGACGCGGATGGGCTTCTGCCGCGGGTCCCTCGCCGACCGGGTCCGCAACTGGGAGGAGCAGCGGGCCATCACGGACGACAAGCTGGACGCCGTACTGACCGAACTCATGGCCGAGGCCAAGCGGCGGACCGACGAGATGATCTTCGACACCGGCGACTTCAGCATGGAGATCCGCCCCGTCCGCGACGTGCCCTATCCGGCCTGGTGCGGGTTCGCCGACCGGCGGGTGGACCTGAACGTCGACCTCCTGCTCTCCCGGGCCGCGCTCAAGCACCTGATCTGCCACAACATCTTTCCCGGCCACGCCACCCACGCCCTCTATACCCATTCCGAAGTCACCGCCGGGCGCTCGACCTTCGATGCGCTTCTGATCTCGGCCAACGCCGTCACCGGCTGCGTGCAGGAGGGCATCGGCGACCAGGGGATCTACCTCATCGACTGGATCGAGGACGAGGACGACGAGCTGGCCGCCGAGCTGCGCGGCCTGCGGTCGGCCTGCCAGACCTCCGCCACATGGGCCTACATGGCCGAGGGGCAGTCCGCCGAGCAGACCGTGGCCTACCTGCGCGACACCGCGCTGGGCCAGGACGCCTGGGTCCGGGGGCGCCTGCGCTCCGCCGCCCACCCGTTCAAGGGGCCCTTCGCCGCCTCGTTCTGGGCCGGCAACGAGGCCGTCCGCCGGGTGCGCGAGCGTGTGCCCGACGCCGGCCGCCCCGATTTCATTCGCTACCTCTACGGACGGGCGCACAGCCCCCAAAGCCTGGAAATGTACCAGGCAGCCTAACAACCGGAGACACACATGAAGATCACGATAGTCGGCGCCGGCGCCATCGGCGGCCTTGCGGGCGCCTACATGTCCCGCGCCGGACACGATGTCACCCTGACGGATCGCTGGGCCGAACACGTCGACGCGATGCAGGCCAAAGGTTTGTATATCGACGGCGTCCGCGGCGAGATGACCATTCCGGTCAAGGCCGTGCATCCCGCCGACCTGACCGGTCCGCTCGACATGGTCCTGATCGCCACTAAGTCGCAGCACGCCGTCGAGGCCGTGCGGCAGCTGGTCCCCCTGATGACCGCCGACACCGGCGTCGTGTCCTTCCAGAACGGCTTCAACGAACCCGATCTGATCGCCGCCCTCAATGCCGCCGGCCTGCCGGGGGACAAGATGGTGATCGGCGCGATCCCGAACTACGGCGGCGCGCTCGTCGATCCCGGCTACATCGAATACGTCCACGAAGGCCCGATCCAGCTGGGCGAGATGGACGGCACGACCACCCCCCGCCTGACCGAGCTGGCCGAGGCGCTGGGCGCCCTGACCGAGGTGCAGCTGTCGGACAACATCTGGGGCCAGATCTGGGCCAAGGAGGTTTACGCCAGCCAGGTCGTCTTCTCGGCGCTGGTGGATGACCGCATCCGCAACACCCTCGGCGTCGAACGCTACGCCCGCATCGCCGGCGCCATCGTCAAGGAGGCGCTGGAGATCGCGGATGCCAAGGGCATCGACGTTCAGGCCTTCGATTTCTTCGATCCCGCCAACTACCGAGTGAAGACGGCCGAGGACACGCGCAAGCTGCTCGACAACATCAACCACGCGATCTGGCTCCTCAAGAAGGACCAGGAGACCAAGCCGGCGCACGACTTCAAGAAGAAGGGCAGCGGCATCTGGTGGGACATCGTCTACCGCAAGCGCCCGTCCGAGACGCGGTCCTCCTCCGGCAAGCTGATCGCCTACGGCGAGGAGGTGGGCGCCGACACCCGGCTGAACGCCAAGCTGTTCGAGATGATCTACGAGATCGAGGAGGGCAAGCGCGACCTCGGCTTCCACAACTACGACGAGCTGGAGGCCTACGTGGCCGACTGCGGAAAGGCCCTGCCATGAGCGACGGAAAACTCGGCGTCGGCGTGATCGGCACCCACGCCTGGGCCAACAAGGCGCATCTTCCCGGCTACGTCGCCCATGACGGCGTTGACCTCGTCGCGGTCTGCGACGTGGACGAGGGGCGGGCCAAGGAAGCGGCGGCGAAGTTCGGTGCGCGCAAGGTCTACACCTCGGCAGAGGAGATGATCGCCGACCCCGAGGTGCAGATGGTCGACGTCTGCACACCCACCCACACGCACCTGCCCCTCAGCCTCGCCGCCATCGCCGCGGGCAAGCACGTCCTGTCGGAAAAGCCGCTGCACACCGAGGCCGGCCCTGCCTTCGACGCCGCAGCGAAGGCGGATGCGAAAGGCGTGCGCACCAAGCTCGGCTTCACCTTTCGCTACTCCCCCGCCATCCGTCAGCTGAAGGAATGGATCGCGGACGGAAAGCTGGGAGAAATCTATCATATCAACGGATTCGAGCAGAACCAGCAGTGGCTGGACCCGGATGTCCCGCTCCGGCAGGTCTCGCCCGACGCGGACCGCTCCAAGCTGATCCCGGCGTCCATAGTAGGCTATGGATCGCACCTCATCGACCTGATGCGCTGGCTGGGGGGCGAGGTCACCGGCGTCGCCTCCACCATGCGCAACTTCGTCCCCGAGCGGGTGGTGCGCGGCGAGGAAGGCCGCCAGAAGATCATGATTGACGACGGCACCGTCGGCCTCGTCGAATACGAAAGCGGCGCCATCGGCACGCTGCAGACCTCCTACGTCACGGTGGGCAACTACCCGGGTGTCGAGATCCGGGTCTACGGCTCCAGGGGCGCGGCCATCGCGCGGCTCATCTCGGAATTCGACGTGGCCGAAACACTGATGTACGCCACGCCTCAGAAGTTCGAATTCGTCCCCTTCGAGCTGACCGAGGCGGCGCTGCCCCCCGGCGCGACCCTCGCCACCCCCTGGCCGGAACTCTACTACCGCAACCTCGTCCGGCACTTCGTGGACGAGATCATGGAGGGCCGCCCGCAGGAGTGCACCTTCTTCGACGGCGCCAAGAGCCAGGAAATCGTGGACGCCATGATCCTCGCCCATGCCGAACGGCGCTGGGTGGTGCCGGGCGCATGACGGGGCTGGTGGACGACTACCTCGCGCACCGGTTCAAATGGCGCCCGGTGGATGCGACCTTCATGGGCGCGGAGGGGCACGACGACCGGCTGCCCCCCTTGGGCGAGGGTTGCATCGAGGCGGAACTCGGCGAGATCCGAATCCTCCTCGACTGGGCCGCGAAGGACACCGAAAGCCACGCCCACGACTGGGAAATGATCCAGTCCGAGCTGCTGGTCGAGCAGGCGCGACTCCATACCTTTCCTCGGCAGAAGAACCCGGCATGGGCGACGGGAGAGGCCGGTTTCGGGGTCATCTCGCTCCTGCTGCCGCAGTCCGAACCCTGGCGCCTCGGCGCGATCACCGCCCGTATCGCCGCGATCCCCGCGTTCCTGAAAGATGCACGCGCCCTGATCGGAGACAGCCCGATTCCGGCGGGATGGGTCGAAAGGGCCGTGTCCGAAGCCGAAGCGCTCGCGATGTTTCTGCGCGAAGACATCGCCCTGCACGAGGCGTGGCAGGATGCCTGGGCCGGTCCCGCCCTTGCTGCGGCCGACGCGTTCGAGGGTTTTGCCGCATCCCTGTCCGATGTTCCCGACGCCGACCCAGCCTGCGGGACGGAGCATCTGCAATTGATCCTGACAGAACTGCACGGGATCGGTCAGACGCCGGACCGGACGATCGAGGAGGCCCGTGCGGCCTTCGACCGCTGTACCCGGGAACTCGAGGAGATGGCCCGCGCGATCGACCCGAACACCGGCTGGCAGCACCAGGTTGCCGCCCTCTCGGCCATCCGCCCGACCCGCGCCGACGAAGTGGCGGCCAGCTATCGCCATTGGGACGCCGCGGCCCGCGATGCCGCGGAGAAGGCCGAGCTCGTCACGCCCGACCGGGACTACGGTCTGACCTATCGGACCTTGCCGCCCTGCTTCCGGAGGATCGCGGGCCCGCTCTACTTCCTGTTCTACCGCTCGCCGCCAGCCCTGAACCCGGGGAAGGGGAGCACCTACTGGATCATGCCGGGCGCCGACCTCGGTGCCCACAGCACCGCAATGGTCAAGGCGATTCACGCCGTCCACCACGGGTCCGTCGGCCACCACACGCAGAATGCCCGCGCCCGCGCGGCCGACTCCCAGCTTGGCCGCATCGCGGCGACGGACTGTGCCATGGGCCTCGCCTTCCAGGGGGCGCTGACCCTGGTCGAGGGCTGGGCCTGCCATGTCGAGGACCTCATGATGGAGGCCGAGGGGTTCTACACGCCTGCGGAGAAGCTGCTGCTCAAGTCCTTCGAGCGGCGCAACGCGGCCTCGGTCCTGGTCGACTTCGGCCTGCACACTGGCGCATGGTCCCTGGCCGAATGCGAGAGGTTCTACGCCGAAGAGGCCGGCTTCGCCCCCGCCCGCGTGCATGGCGAGGTGATCCGCAACTCCATGTTCCCGGCCTCCCGCGCCACCTACTGGCTGGGGGTCGAGGGCATCCGTGCGCTCCGCCGCCGCTGGAAAGGCGACACCCGGTCCTTCCACGACCGCCTTCTGTCCTTCGGCCACGTCCCCCTCGCCTTGATCGAGGACGAGATGGTCGCGGCAGGGGAGCTGGAATGATGAGTTTTTCGGCAGCCCCCGATGCAGCCGGACGTCTGGCGCCGGACCGCTGGCGGACACCTCAAGGAGCGATCAGACCCTCCGGTCTTCATCCTCCGGCAGCCACCGTTTTCTTAACAAATCGCCGCTTTTTCGTGCAGGCGTTGGATGCCGGGCGAAATGGCGGCGCCCACACGGGGCATTCCGCGCCGCAATCGCGCCTGCATGAGTTTTCCGCACGGCAACCGCAAGAATTTGGCACGTTGTTCGGTCCCGTCACCTCAATAGCCTTCCTTCCATGACAGACCCGATCCGCATCGCCATCGCCTCAAAGGGCAACCCCGAAGCCCTCGCCGAGGGGTTCCGCACTGAATTGCCCGAGGCCGAGGTCTTCGACGATCCCGCGCGGATCGACGGTGGACCGGTGCCGTATCTGGTGGTCGGCAAGCCGGACGCGGGCGTCATCGCCTCGGTGCCGGGCGTAGAACTGGTCCTCAGCCTCAACGCCGGGGTCGAGCATCTGCTCAGGCCCGGCGAAGTGCCCGAGGGCCTGCCCATCGTGCGGCTGGTGGATCCGGCCATGACCGAGGGCATGTCCGACTGGTGCCTCGCGGTCGTGCTCTCCTGGCATCGGAACCTCGCCATCTACCGGCAGGACACCAAATGGACCCGCCGGACCGAGGTGCTGTCCCGCGACCGAACCGTGACGGTCCTGGGTGCCGGGGCGCTGGGCAGCCGGGTCGCACGATTGCTGGCCCTGATCGGGTTCCAGACCCGCGTCTGGAGCCGGTCGGGCCGCGCGGTCGAGGGGGCCGAGGCCTTCGGCGGACCGGACGGTCTGATCGCCGCGACCACCGGCGCGGACGCCGTGGTGAACCTCCTGCCGCTGACGGAAGAGACGCGCGACATCCTGAACGCGGATCTCTTCGGCCGGATGGCCAGGGGCGGCTTCGTCGCCAGCGCCGGGCGGGGCCAGCACCTCGTCGATGCCGACCTGATCGCGGCCCTCGACAGCGGCCAGCTGAGCGCCGCGGCCCTCGACGTCTTCCGCACCGAACCCCTGCCGGCCAGCGACCCGCTCTGGACCCATCCCGGCGTGCTGGTCACGCCCCATGTCGCGGCACCGACCCAGGCCGGATCCGCCGTGCGCATCATGGCCGAGAACATCCGCCGCCACCGGCGCGGCGAGCCGATCCCCGAGCTGGTCGACCGCGGCCGGGGCTACTGAACGTCAGACCAAGAAGAACCGAGCCAAACCAACAGGATACTCGAAAGGACACGGGACCCATGAAACTCAGGACGTCAACCATCCTCGCCGCCGCGACGCTGATTCCGGCCATGGCGCTGGCCGAGACCACGCTGGTCATGCCGCAGCAGGACGAGCCGCGGACCCTTTCGCCCGCGCCCTCCTCGGACACCGGCGGCCACGGGCCGACCTCGAACATCTACAGCCACCTCGTCGTGATGGACTGGGGCATCGTCGAAGGCGTCGCCGCCTATCCCGACCTCGCCGACAGCTGGGAGGTCTCCGAGGACGGGCTGACCTACACCTTCCACCTCAACACCGATGCAAAGTGGCATGACGGCGAGGACGTGACCTCGGAGGACGTCAAGTTCACCTACGATCGGATCATCGAGGAGGGCTACACCTTCTCGTCCTTCCTGCGCGACGTGGCCAGCATCGAGACGCCGGACGACGACACCGTGGTCATCACGCTGGACAAGCCGAACATGGCCTTCCTGCCGATGATGGCGCAGGGCGCCCAGTGGACCGGCAAGATCTACCCCGAGCATCTCTGGGCCGATCAGGAGGGCTTCGACACCGGGCCCTACGTCAACGAACCCGTCGGCTCCGGCCCGTTCAAGTTCGTCCGCTGGGATCGCGGCAGCGCGGTGGTGCTGGAGGCGAACGAAGACTACTTCCGCGGGCCGCCCGAGGTGGACACCCTGATCTTCCGCACCATCCCCGACGCCAACGTGGCGCGGGCCGAGTTCGACGCCGGCCAGTTCCCCTACCTGCCGTTCAACTACGCCCCGCCCTGGGCCGAGGCGCCGATGCTGGAGGAAGATCCGAATATCAACGTGGTCTACACCCCCTCGCACTTCAGCCGGGACATCCAGCTGAACCTCAACCACGAGGCCCTGGGCAATCCGCTGGTCCGCGAGGCCATCGCCTATGCAATGGACCGCGAGGAGATGAACCGCCTCGCCTTCAACGGCTCCTGGACGCCGGGCTACTATGCCGGCGTCTCCAGCCAGGCGAAATGGATCAACGAGGACGCCCGCTTCCCCGAGCATGACGCCGAGCGTGCCGAGGAGCTTCTCGACGAGGCCGGCTTCCCTGTCGGCGATGACGGCTGGCGCTTCTCGGTCAAGGTGACCGGCCCGAACATCTCGGACTGCACCGCGATCACCGAGATCCTCGTCCGCCAGCTGCGCGACGTGGGCATCAACGCCGAGCTCGACCGGTTCGACCAGTCTACCTGGTTCACCCGGCTGCAGGAGAAGCAGTTCGACATCTCCTGCTACTTCGGCCGCTACGGGCCCGACCCGGACGCCTACCGCGAGCACTTCTCGACCGACGGAGCGCGGAACTTCATGTCCTACTCGGACGAAGAGCTTGACCAGCTGGCAGCCGAGGCGAACACCATCACCGACGAGGCGACCAGGCAGGAAATGTACGGCCGCATCCAGGAAATCGTGGTCCGCGACATGCCCTACATCAACGTCTTCGAGGAGCAGAAGATGAGCCTCGTGCGTCCGGGCTGGACGGGCTTCGCGGTCATGGAGGACGGCTTCAACGAGTCGATCAGCTGGTTCGGCGTCTACGCCGTATCCGGCCCCGACGACGCCGAATAAGCTGACCCCGTCAGTCCGACCACAAGAACCGACAGGGCGATCCCATGAGACTTCTGCGCTACTTCCTCTTCCGGCTGCTGCAGATGTTTCCGATCGCCCTGTTCATCGTCGTCATCAACTTCGCGCTGATCCACATGGCGCCGGGCGACGTGTCGATCCTGCTGGCCGGTGAGGGGGCCGACCCGCAGTACATGGAAGAAGTCCGCCAGCGCTACGGCCTCGACCTGCCGCTCTACCAGCAGCTTGGCGCCTACATCGGGCAGCTTCTGCAGGGCGACCTCGGCCTCTCCTTCCGCACGCGGGAGCCCGTCATCGGCATCATCGCCGAGCGCATCCCGGCGACGCTCCTTCTGGCCGGCACCGCCCTCGTCCTCGCCTCCGTCCTCGGCGTCATCATCGGCGCGGTCATGGCGCGGCGACCCGGTTCCGCCATGGACACGGCGGTGACGACGCTCTCGATCTCGCTCTTCTCTATTCCCGTCTTCTGGCTCGGTCTCATGCTGATCCTGCTCTTCGCCGTGACCCTGCGCTGGCTGCCGTCGTCCGGCATGGTCTCCATCGCCGGCCCGCGCGAGGGGATCGGCTACATTCTCGACGTGGCAATGCACATGATCCTGCCGGTCCTGTCGCTCTCGGCCATCTGGCTGGGCCAATACGTCCGCCTCTCCCGTGCCTCGGTCTCCGAAACGCTGGCCGAACCCTACGTCACCACCGCCCGCGCCATCGGCTTTCCCGAGCGCCGGGTGATGAGCCGCTTCGCCCTGCGCAACGCCATGCTGCCCATCGTGACCGTCCTCGGCCTCGAACTGGGGCTGCTGCTGTCGGGCGCGGTGCTGACCGAAACCGTCTTCTCCTGGCCCGGCCTCGGACGGCTGATCTACGAGGCGATCCTGAGCCGGGACACCCCTGTCATCATGGGGGCCTTCCTCATCATGTCCTTCACCGTCATGCTGGCGGCCCTGCTGACCGACCTGCTCTACGCCGCCCTCGACCCGCGGGTGCGCCTGTGACCCCGGGGCTGGCCAAGACCGTCCGCGGCACCCTGCGCAGCCTGCCGGGGGCGCTGAGCCTCACCGTGCTGGCGGTGATCGTCGCCGCCGCGCTGCTGGCCCCCGTCCTCGGCCTGCCGGACCCCGCCGAGATGGCCTTCGACCTCTACCAGTCGCCCAATGCGGACCACTGGCTCGGCACCGACAACTTCGGGCGGGACATCTTCGCCCGCGTCGTCTGGGGCGCGCGGGTGGCGCTGGTCGTCGCCATCGGCGCGGCGCTGTTGTCCATCCTCATCGGCTCCGTCCTCGGCGCGGTGGCGGGCTACTTCGGCGGCTGGATCGACGGGCTGCTCAGCCGGGTCTTCGACATCTTCCTGCTGATCCCGACCTTCTTCCTGATCCTGCTGATCGTGGCTCTGTTCGGCGCCTCCCTGCCGCTGACCATCGTCGCCATCGCCCTGACCACGTGGCCCCGCTCGGCCCGGCTGATGCGGTCCCAGGTCCTGACGCTGAAGTCCCGCGTCTATGTGCAGGCCGCGCTGGCCGCCGGGGCGTCGCATTGGTGGGTCATCGTCCGGCACGTGATCCCCAACGGCATCGCGCCGATCATCACGGACGGCACGATCCTGATGGGCATGGCGATCCTGACCGAGGCGGGCCTCAGCTTCCTCGGCCTCGGGGACCAGAACCTCGTCAGCTGGGGCGGCATGATCTTCGAAGGGCAGAGGCACCTGCGGCTCGCCCCGTGGATGTCCATCGCGCCGGGGGTGGCCCTGCTGCTGCTGGTGGCCAGCCTCAACCTCCTCGGCGACAGCATCAACTTCGCCATGAACCCGCAACTGCGGACCCGGGGCGGCGCACCCAAGGCGCGGACCCGCGTGGCGCCCCCGGCGAACGAACCCGAGCCGACCGCCGAGACGCCCATCCTCGAGGTCGAGGACCTGCGCCTCGTCTACACCGCCGGGGATCGCAAGATCGCGGCAGTCGACGGGGTCAGCTTCAGCCTCCCGCGCGGCGGCGCCCTCGGCATCGTGGGCGAGAGCGGCTGCGGCAAGTCCAGCCTCGGCTCGGCCCTGCTTCAGACCATGCCGAACAACGCCGAGCTGACCTCGGGCACCATCCGCTACGACGGCAAGGCCATCGTCCTGAACGGCAAGCCGGTGGCCGAGAAGGGGCGCTCGCGGATCGACGCCCTGCGCTGGACCCGGATGGCGACGATCTTCCAGTCCGCGATGAACGCCCTGAACCCGGTCACGACCGTCCGGCGGCAAATGATGGACGCCCTGCGCCTGCACAAGCCCGGCATCGGCAAGGAGGAGGCCGCCGCCCGCATCGGCGAAGTCTTCGACATGATCGGCATCCCGCGCAGCCGCATGAACGCCTATCCGCACCAGCTTTCGGGGGGCATGCGCCAGCGGGCGATGATCGCCCTCTCCCTGATCCTCGAACCCGAGCTGGTGATCGCGGACGAGCCGACCACCGCCCTCGACATGCTGATCCAGGACCAGATCCTGGGCGAGATCGCGGACCTGCGCGAGCGGCTGAACCTGTCCCTGATCCTCGTCTCGCACGACATGGGCGCGGTGGCCGAAAGCTGCGAGACGGTGGCGGTCATGTACGCCGGCCGCATCGTCGAGATCGCGCCGACCCGCCGAATCTTCGACCGCCCGGCCCATCCCTATACCCGCACCCTGATCGGCGCGCTGCCCAGCCTGACGGGCCCGCTGGAAGACCTCGCCAGCCTGCCCGCGACCGATACCGAGGCGGCGGCGAGCGCCACCGGCTGCCGCTTCGCCCATGCCTGCCCGGCGGCGACGGACCTCTGCCGCGCGCAGGTGCCGCCCGCGGTGGACCTGGGCGATGGCCATGTCTCGGAGTGTCACTACGCCGAGGACTTCGCCGCCGAAGCCGCCGACCCGCAGGAGGCCCGCGCATGACCGACCCGATCCTGACCCTCGACACCCTGCGCATGGTCTACAACGCCGACCCCGGCATCCTCGCCCGGCTGACCGGCCGGGCCGATCCGCCGGTGATCGCCGCCGACGACGTGACGCTGCACCTGCATCCCGGCAAGACGCTGGCCGTGGTGGGCGAAAGCGGCTCGGGCAAGACCACGGCGGGCCGGATCGCCACGCTTCAGGAAAGGCCCACCTCGGGCCGTGTCCTGTTCGAGGGCAAGGACGTCACCGACCTCACCGGGACGGCGCTCAAGGCCTTCCGCGCCAAGGTGCAGATGATCTTCCAGAACCCCTACGACGCGCTGAACCCGCGGCTGACCATCGGCCAGTCGTTGGCCGAGCCGCTCACGCTGCACGGACTTGTGCCCAAGTCGGAGCTGCGGACGGCGGTGCTCGAGATGCTGGAGGCGGTCGAGCTGCGCCCCGCCGCGCAATTCGCCGATGCCTTTCCCTCTGAACTTTCGGGCGGCCAGCTCCAGCGCATCGCCATCGCCCGCGCGCTCATCATCAAGCCCCGGGTGGTGATCGCGGACGAACCCGTCTCGATGCTCGACGTGTCGATCCGCTCCGGCGTGATGAACCTGATGCGCGGGCTGCAGCGGAACACCGGGGTCACCTACCTCTACATCACGCACGATCTGTCCGTGGCCCGCTACATGGCCGACAGGATCGCGGTAATGTACCTCGGTGCCGTGCTCGAGGAAGGACCGGCCGAGGCGCTGATCTCGGGCGCGGGGCATCCCTACACCCGCCTGCTGATCCAGGCCGCGCCGGACCACCGGGCAAGCGAGGTGAAACGCCAGCGCATCCGCCTGCCTGGCGATGCCGCCTCCCAGTCCGGCCTGCCGACCGGCTGCCGGTTCCACCCCCGCTGCCCGCTGGCGCAGGACGTCTGCCGGACCAAGGTGCCGCCGCGCGTGGACCTTGGCACCGGCCAGACCGCCGCCTGCCATTTCGCGGAAGAGGTCCGGCAGGACGGCCTTGCCATCCCCGCCTGACCCCTGCCACACCGCAGCATCCAACCTGACAGGAGACCGTTCGTGACCGCCCAGTTCACCGCCGAGCTTGAAGAGCGCCTCCTGCGCTACACCGCCATCGACAGCCAGAGCGACCACGCCTCGCAGACGACGCCCAGCAGCGAGCGGCAATTTGACATGCTGAACCTGCTGGTCGAGGAGCTGAAAGAGATCGGCGGTCACGACGTCACGCTGACGGATTACGGCACCGTCCTCGCCACCGTGCCCGGCACCGCACCGGGGCCGGTCATCGCGCTGCTGGCACACGTGGACACGACCGAACAGTTCAACGCCTTCGGGGTGAAGCCGAGGGTGGTGCGGGGCTACGACGGCGGGACGATCACCTTTCCCGACAACCCCGACCTGACGCTCACGCCTGCACACAACGCCTACCTCGGCACCAAGGTCGGCGACGACATCGTCACCGCCTCGGGCACGACGCTCCTCGGCGCCGACGACAAGGCAGGCGTCGCGATCATCATGACCGTGGCGCGGCACCTGCTGTCTACGCCGGGTCTCAGGCACCCCACCCTCCGCATCGCCTTCACCCCGGACGAGGAGATCGGCCGCGGCGTGCACGAAAAGCTGCCCGCCGACCTGGGGGCCGACTTCGGCTACACCCTCGACGGGGGCGAGATCGGGCGCATCGACTACGACAGCTTCTCCGCCGACGGGGCCGAGATCACCGTCACCGGCGTCTCGGTCCACCCGGGCAAGGCCAAGGGCAAGCTGGTCAGCGCCATCACGCTTGCATCCAGGATCATGTCCATGCTGCCGCAGGGCACGATGACGCCCGAGCTGACCGAGGGCCACGAGGGCTTCATCCACGCCACGACCATGTCCGGCAGCGCCGACCAGATGAAGATCACCCTGATCCTTCGCGACTTCGAGATGGAGGGGCTGGAGGAGAAGGGCCGCATCGTCCGCGCCGTCTGCGACGCGGTGCAGGCGACGGAGCCGCGGGCGCGCATCACCTGCGAGATCCGCAAGCAATACCGCAACATGCGCTACGCCCTCGACGACGACATGACGCCCGTGACGCTGGCCCGCACGGCGATGGAAACCTTGGGCATCGCGCCCGCCTCCGAACCCCTGCGCGGCGGCACCGACGGATCGCGTCTGACCGAGATGGGGCTGCCCACGCCGAACCTCTTCACCGGGATGCAGGAAATCCACGGCCCGCTGGAATGGATCTCGGTGCAGGACATGGCCGCGGCCACGGCGGTCTGCATCGCGATCCTTCAGGGCGCCGGGCAGGACTGATTTCAGGCCCCGATCACCAGCGGGGCGCGCAGGCGCTTCAGCGTCGATATTGCGCTGAGGGCCGTCAGCCGCCCCGTGCGCGGGTTGTCCTCGGTCGGCCGCCCCTCGATCTGCATCGTGAAGTCCGAACTGTCCGAGGTCACGCTGATCCGGTGGGTATTCCGGCTGACGCCCGGATCGGCCCAGATCTCCACCATCGTCCGCTCCGGCCCGATCCCGGCCAGACCGAGGGCCACCGCCACGTTCAGGTTGGCGGGAAAGCCGTGGATCGCCTCGGCCGCCGGCCCCGAGAAGCAGCAGACCGCCTCCGTCAGCGTGTCGAGGTCGAGGCCCATCGCCTCCACGCCAGGCGCGCCCTTCAGGCTCGCGGGCGGCTTGCGTGTCTGGATCGTCACGCTCTCGATGACTCCCTCGGCGGCGGCCTGAACGGCATCAAGGCCGAGAAGGGCGCCTGAGGGCACCAGGATGCGCCCGCCCGTCCGCGCGGCAAGCGGGACAAGGTCCGGCTGACCGGGCAGGGCACCGACGCTGAGAACGATCAGGATCTTTCCGGCCTCCAGCACGGGCCGGGCCACCTCGGGCAACAGGGCTGAGGGGCAGCACTCCACCACCACGTCCGCCACTCCGGCGAGCTCGCCGAGGGGGAGGACCGGGTAGCTCCGCCCGAAGTCGGTCCGCATCCAATCCTCGGCGCGCGCCGGATTCCGGGCCGAGACGGCGGCGAGCGAAAATCCCTCCATCCCCTCGTGCAGGGCCTTTGCCACCGTCCGCCCGATGGCGCCGAAGCCGCCGATGGCCACGCTGAGATCTGTCTGCACCGTTATCTTCCCCCGGTCTTCCTGCATCCGCATCATGCTACCGCGCCGCGACATCGCCGACCCATGACTTTTTCTCGTGGATGAACGACAATTATGCCAGTTTCCAGGCGGCTGGGGCTTTCGTAGCTCTCATGCCCGACACCCACCGAAAAGAGGCCCGATCCATGGACACCTACAGCGCCCCGCCCCTGAAACGCAGCACGCGGGTCGAGGCACTGGAACTGCCCGAACGATCGGACATCGCGCCGCCCAGCGTGAGGGCAGCGGACCTCGAGATCCTCGCCGAGGTGCCGAAGGACTTCCTCGACACGACTCATTTCGACACGGTCCACTTTCCGCCCCCGGACTGGGCGCTGGAGCGCTTTGCCGAGGCGGCGAAGGATGGGGACCTGGCCTATACCGGCTACAGCGGCCATCCGGGCGTGCTCGAGACGGTGGCGAGGAACGTCTCCGGCTTCCTCGGCGTGCCGGTCGAGCCCAAGCGCAACGTCGCCCTGACCCCGGGCACCCAGGCCGCGCTCTTCAGCGTGCTGGCCTCCCGCGTCGATGCCGGCGACCGGGTCGTGGTGATGGACCCCGACTACCTCTTCACCGCCCGCATCTTCCGCTTTCTCGGGGCCGAGGTCGCCTATGCGCCGCTCATCCTGCGGGACGGCAAGTACGAACCCGACCTCGACCTGATCGAGACCGAGTTCCGCGACCGGGGGGCCACGCAGCTGGTCTTCTCCCACCCCAACAACCCCACGGGCGCGGTCTACCGGCCCGAGATCATCCGCGACATGGCGCGGCTCGCGGTCCGATACGGCGTCGGCATCGTCGCGGACGAGCTCTATTCCAGGCTGGTCTACGGCGACGTGCCCTTCGCCCATATCGCGGCCGAGGAGGGGGCCTTCGACCTCACCGCCACGCTGCTGGGGCCGAGCAAGACCGAATCCCTCTCCGGATACCGGCTCGGCGTGGTCGTCGGGTCCGAGGCGACGATGAAGGGGGTCGAGAACATCCTCTCCGTCACCTCCCTGCGGGCGCCGGCCTATGCCCAGCACGTCCTGGCCGGCTGGCTTGGGCCGGACGAGGCCTGGCTGGACGGGCGAATCGCGGACTTCGCGGCCCTGCGCCGGCAGACGGTCGACCGGCTCGCCGGCCTCGACTGGATGACGTTTCATCCGCAGGACGGCACCGCCTATCTCTGGGCCGACGTCCGCGCCCTGGGGCGCACCGATATCGAGATCGGCAAGGCGCTGGCCCGCGACGCCGGGATGCTCATCAGCCCCGGTTACCAATTCGGCCCCGGATCGTCGGGACATTTCCGAATCTGTTTCGCCCGCGAACCCAAGGGATGGGCGACGGCGATGGATCGCATGGTGGCCGTGCTGGAGGGGCTGCGCCGCTAGGCGGCCACCGCCGGTCGACCCGGGATCATCCGGAAACCGCCGCGACGGGCGCAGCGACAGTCACCTTTGACAGGGCCGCCAGCGCCTGATCGGCCGGGACCGCTTCGCCGAAGTAGAAGCCCTGCGCCCGGGTCGATCCCATCTTCTCGAGCGCCTCGAGTTGCGCGCGGCTTTCGACCCCCTCGACCACCACCTCGAGGCCCAGGTTCCCGGCAATGGACAGCACGCCGTCCAGAAGGAAACGGGCCTCGTCCGAGGTTTCGATCATCTCCACGATGGAGCGGTCGATCTTGACCTCGTCCACGACCTTTGATCGCAGGTAGGCGAGAGAGGAATAGCCGACCCCGAAGTCGTCTATGGCGATCCTGGCCCCGAGTGCCCGCAGGTCCGCCATGACTGCCTGGGCTTCCTGCCAGTCGCGCAGTTCGGCGGTTTCCGTGATCTCGACCGTCAGCAGGCCGGTCCCGAGGCCGGACGTCGCCAGGGCCTCCCGGACCCACTCGACGATGCGGCGGGAATTGAAGTGCAGGGCCGAGAGGTTGACGCTGATCGACAGGTCCGATGCGTGGTCCCGGTTGAAACGGGCGAGGAGGCCGGTGGCCACATCCATGACGTGCCGGTCGATGTCGTAGATCAGGCCGCATTCCTCGGCGACCTTGATGAACTCGTCCGGGCTGACGACCTGTCCGCCCCGGTTCCAGCGGACCAGTGCCTCGAATCCGTAGATCGTACCGCCCGGGATCCGGACCTTCGGCTGAAGGTATATGTCGAGACCGCCGCCGGTAATGGCGTGCGGCAGCTCCTCCACCATCGACTGGCGCTCCCGGAACCGGCCCTCGAGCGCGCTGTCGTATTCGGTGAACCGGCCGCGGCCGCTCGACTTCGAGTAGTAGAGCGCGAAGTCGACGACCCGAAAGAACTTATCGAGGCTGGGCGGCCGGCCCTGGCCGAGCCGGGTGCTGGTCGCGTAGCCGATGCTGAGCCCGATGCTGAGGCCCTCTCCCTTGAAGGACATCCCGTTGCGGGCATCCTGGAGCAGCTGTGCAAGCGTGCGGGTCAGGGCGCCGGGATCGTCGGTCGGCAGGGCGATGGCGAACTCGTCGCCGCCCAGCCGCGCGGCAAGACCCTGTGCCGCTGCGGCCAGCCTCGACAGCAGGCCCGCGACGTGCCGCAGGACGGCGTCGCCCGCCGCATGGCCGTAGGTGTCGTTCACACCCTTGAAGTCGTCGAGGTCGAGGAGAACGAGCGTGACGGGCTCGGGACGGAGCAGCCGTTCGGTCAGGTATCCGTGGAACTGGACCCGGTTCGGCAGATCGGTCAGCTGGTCGAAATAGGCCAGGTGCTCCACATGGCGTTCGGCTCGGATGCGCGCGTTCCGGGCCGTGACCTCACGGCGAAGGAGGAGAAGGGAGGCGAGTCCGACCACCGTCATCCCGAAGATGCTGGCCAGGACCACCAGGCGCTGCTCGCGAACCGCTCGCGCCTGATCCTGCATCACCTCGTTCTGGAGCCGGCCCATGTCTTCCAGAAATATGGTCAGCGCGCGGCGTGCCTCGTTGTTGGCCGCCAGCATCTCTTGCCAGAGGGCGGAAAGATCGCCCGTCGCCGTCGCGGCCCGGTCGGCGATCTCGACCACCGCATCGACCGAGCGGACCGCCTCCTGCGCGTAGTCGCTCTCGACCTGGCCCTCGAGAGACTGCCGGAAATGTTGCGCGCGGGCATAGAGGAAGTCCGATGCGGCGATGAAGTCCGACCGGGTTTCGGGTCTGAACCCGCCATGCTCCTTGGCCTGCTGGAAGATCAGGACGAGCCGCTGGACGTCCGTCATCGACATGAAGCCGTTGCGGATATGCCGGTCGCTGAAGACCTGGCGGCTCTCCTCGGCCTGCTGTGCGGACCGCTCGACGTAGAGGCCGGCCAGAAGCCCCATCATCAGCAGGGCCGAGATCGTCAGCGTCAGGCCGAGCCGCGCCGCGATCGCGTCGAGAAGGCCACTGAACGCGCGGCGCAATCCGGCTCGGCTCGGCACCGCGTGGCCTATTCGACCGGTTCGATCCGGGCCGCCATCCAGACCAGGTAGTCCTCTCTGGCGATCGGCGAGGCCTGGTAGGTGTCCATCGCCACGACGAACTGGATGGGCCCGCGGGCCCGCCGCGAATGAGGCGCGCCGTCGACCCGCGTGGCCACCAGGATGTTCAGCGCCTCCCATGCGGCGCGGGGGATGGTGACGGCATATTCGTTCTCGGCCAAGACGGTGATCGCCTCGGCGCTGTCCAACCCGTTTGCCGCCAGCAGGTCGGTCAGGAGAATCCCCTCGAACTCCGCCGGCACCTCGCGCCAAGGCGTCGTCGTGCGCAAGGCGTAGGTCGGCAATTCCTCGAGCAGGGCGGGAGTATAGACCCTCTCCGACCCGTCCGGCCCCGCCACCGTCAGTTCCGCCGGCGCATGGTCCATCGGCGCAAGCGTCCTCGGCCGCGGCATGGTCTGTGCGGACACGGGCGGGAGGCCGAGCAGGCCGAGGATCAACAGACAGAGGGCGAATCTCATGACGGGTCCGTTCGTTAAGGCATGGTCTCAGCCGCCATCTATTGCCCCGATCCCTGAACAGCGGGTTTACGGCGCCCTTCTGACGAGTCCGCTGGTTACCCGGTCGTTAATGACTGGCCGGTCACGGTTCGCCCAATAAAGCGGCGCCGGCCGCAAAGCGCCCCCCAGGGAAGCAGCAGACCCGCCCTCGTCCTTCCCGCAGCGGCCCTGACGCTTGCCCGATGCGTCCTTGTCGGCCTCCCTGACCGTGCAGGGCGTTTAGGGTTCCACTGTCGCACGCGGCAGGTTCGGTCCGAGAAATGCCACCCGGTGGGCCAATTCCCGCGGGGCACCCGGCGGGGCAAAAACCCGGGAGGCATACCGCGCCGGTCCGACCCGCCTCCATCCATGTTCCGGCAGCGGGCGCGACCTCCAGTCATCGTGCGGGACAGGACCAAGGGGACCACCATGACCAAGCCCACGCTTCCTGCCACGACAGCCCTCGCCCTCCTTCGGCTCGCGCGAACTGAGCTACCTGCCGTTCCCCGGCGAGATGGTGCGCGAGTGGACCAACCATGAGCCTGATCTATGTCTCGATGGACGAAAAGGCGTCCCTCGACCCGCGCGACTTCCTGTCCCAACGAAAGAAGGAGATCGAGAGATGGAAACCTTTCCCCTGACCCTGCTGGCCGGCCTCGCCGCCACCACCGCCGCCGCACATCCCGCCACGGTGTCCCACGACCACGGCTGGTCCTACTGGCCGGTCGTCACCGTCGTCCTCCTGGCCGCCTGCGCCGGCGCGGCGGCGGTGTCGCGCAGGGCCGCGCAGCGCGCGGAATAGCCCTGCCACCGTTGTCCGATACCCGGGCGCACCTGACCCGGACACGGCCGCAACCGGCCGCCCGGGGCAGGACAAACTTGCAATCCCGTCAAATCCTTGGCTGTCTGGGACTCTGCAAGGGTGGACGGATATGACCGACGCAACGCTGGTGGTCCATAACGCGCGGGTCCTGACGATGGACCCGAACCTTCCCCGCGTCGAGGCCGTCGCCCTGGCCGAGGGGCGGGTGCTGGCCGTGGGGGACACCCGCGCCATGGTCGCCCTCGCCGGACCGCAAGCGCGGAGCATCGACGCGGGCGGCGCCACGGTCCTGCCGGGCTTCATCGAAAGCCACCTGCACCTCTTCATGGGCGGCTCCGAGCTGGCGCATCTGCAACTCCTCGGCGTGCACGGGCAGGAGGCCCTCGCCGCCGCGCTGACGCAATTCGCCGAGGCCCATCCCGACCGCCCCGTGATCGTCGGGCAGGGCTGCGACTACGCCATCCTCGGCCGCTCGCTCACCCGCCACGACCTCGACGCGATCCTGCCGGACCGGCCCGTCTGCCTGCTGGCCGCCGACCACCACACCGCCTGGGCGAACACCGCCGCTCTGAAGGCCGCCGGCATCCTCGAGGGCCGGGAGCTGAACACGGGCAACGAGATCGTCATGGGCGAGGACGGCCTCGCCACCGGCGAGCTGCGCGAGTTCGAGGCCAAGGCGCCCGTTCTGGCCCTGGCCGGAGAGGCCCGGATCATGGCCGGCATCGCCACCGGGCGGGAGCCGGACCCGGCCCCGACCGACGAGGACCTGCGCGCCGACATGACCCCCATGGCCCGCGGCCTTGCCCATTGCGCACGGCACGGCTTCACCAGCCTCGTGAACATGGACGGCAACACCTACACCCTGCGGGTGCTCGACGCGCTCCGGCAGGAGGGCAAGCTGACCGCGCGGGTCCGCGTGCCGTTCCACTACCGCCCCGACCGCGACCCTGCCGACCTCGCCGAGGCCAGCGCGATGGCCGAGGCCTGGGACGACGACTGGCTGCGTTCGGGCTTCGTGAAGCTGTTCATGGACGGCGTGATCGACAGCACCACGGCTGCGATGCTGAACGACTACCCCGGCCATCCGGGGGTGAAGGGCGACCCCCTCCACAGCGCCGAGCGCTTCGCCGAGATCGCGACCGAAGCCGACCGCCGGGGCCTCCAGATCGCCGTCCACGCCATCGGCGACGCCGCCGTGCGCCGGGTGCTGGACGGCTACGAGGCGGCGCGGCAGGCCAACGGGCCGCGCGATTCCCGCCACCGGATCGAGCATATCGAGCTGATCGACCGGGCCGACGTGCCGCGCCTTGCGGGCCTCGGCGTCACTGCCTCAATCCAGCCGGTCCACGCGCCGGGGGCGATGGACTTCCCGCTTGAGCCGACGATGGACGTGATCGGCAAGGACCGCTGGAACGACGCCTACCTCTGCGCGGACCTCGTCAAGGCCGGTGCCCACGTCTGCTTCGCCTCCGACTGGCCCGTTGCGGACATCAACCCGCTGAAGGGCATCCAGGCCGCCCTGACCCGGCCCACATACGAGGGCGGCACCGACCAGCGGCTGACCCTGATGGAAACCCTCGCCGCCTACACCATCGGCGGCGCCTATGCCGAGCATACCGAGGACCGCAAGGGAATGCTCAAGGCCGGCTACCTCGCCGACCTCGTGATCCTCTCCGGCGACATCGAGGCCACGCCGGTGGACCAGATCGGCGCCATGCATGTCGCCATGACAATCTGTGGCGGCACCATCGTCTGGGAGACAGAGGCATGAGCGACCGGCCGGAAATCGAGATCGCGGGTCTGGGCAAGACCTTCGGGCAGGGGGCCAATGCCTTCACCGCCCTGCAGGACATCGACCTGACCATAGACACCGGCGAGTTCTTCACCCTTCTCGGCCCGTCGGGCTGCGGCAAGACCACGCTCCTGCGCCTCATCGCGGGGTTCGAGGCGCCGACCAAGGGCAGCCTCAGGATCGGGGGCGAGGAGGTGGCGGGCAAGGGCCCGAACGAGCGGCCCGTCAACACCGTCTTCCAGAACTACGCGCTCTTCCCGCACATGACCGTCGCCCAGAACATCGGCTTCGGCCTCAAGATGCTGGGCAAGCCGCGGGCGGAGGTGGACAAGACGACCAAGGAGATGCTGGCGCTGGTGCGCATGGAGGCGATGGCCGACCGCAAGCCTTCCGAGATCTCCGGCGGGCAGCAGCAGCGGGTGGCCCTCGCGCGGGCACTGGCGCCGCGCCCACGGGTCCTCCTCCTCGACGAGCCTCTCAGCGCCCTCGACCTCAAGCTGCGCAAGGAAATGCAGGGCGAGCTCAAGCGCCTGCAGACCGAGACCGGGATCACCTTCGTCTTCGTCACCCACGACCAGGAAGAGGCGCTGACGATGTCCGACCGGATCGCGGTGATGAGCGCCGGGAAGATCCTGCAACTCGGCAGCCCCAGCGAGATCTACCACCGCCCCTCCGTCCGCTTCGTGGCGGATTTCATCGGCGAGACGAACTTCCTCGACCTGCCCGTCACGGCGGTGGAGAGCGGCAAGGCGACCGTGGCCCTACCGGGCGGGACGCAGGCCGAGGCGAGCCTGCCGGACGGGCTGACCCCCGCCGTGGGCGACACTGTCACCACCGTCATCCGGCCCGAGCAGGCGCAGGTCGTAGCCCCCGCCGAGGCCGACATGACCGGCACGCTGGAGAGCCACGTCTTCTTCGGTACCGACACCTACCTGCACCTGCGCCTGCCCGGCGGCGAGCCCTTCACGCTGCGCCGACAGAACACCGTGCTGGCGGACGAGCCGGAACCGGGGACGGAGATGCCGATCCGGCTGACGCCCGGCGCCCTGCGGATCCTGAGGGAGTAGGGGCATGGGAAAGCACGGCTGGAAATGGCTCCTCTCCGCGCCCGCGCTCTTCGTGCTGGTGCTGGCCGCCTCCGGGCCGCTGACAATCGTGCTGGTCTATTCGTTCCTGTCGCCCGGCACCCTCGGCGGGGTCAGCTGGGAGTTTTCGACCGAGGCGTGGTTCCGCGTCTTCTTTTCCCGCGACATCTTCGACCCCGAGGTGGTGACCTGGAACACCGCGCACCTGACGATCTTCTGGCGGTCGATCTGGCTGTCGCTTCAGACGACCTTCATCTGCGCCGTCCTCGGCTTTCCCACCGCGTGGTTCGTCGCCACGCGCTCGCCCCACAACAGGGCCTTCTGGCTGTTCCTCATCACCATCCCGTTCTGGACGAACCTTCTGATCCGCACCTTCGCCATCCAGGAGCTGATCCGGAACTCCGGCACGATCAACTCCCTCCTGATGTGGATGGGCGCGATCGAGGAGCCGATCCAGATGCTCTACACCGATTTCGCGGTGCTGGTCGGCATGGCCTATGTCTTCCTGCCGCTGATGGTGCTGCCGCTCTATGCCGCGATGGACAAGCTGGACTTCCGGCTCGTCGAGGCGGGCTACGACCTCTACGCCAGCCGCTGGAGGGTGCTGCGGCACGTGATCCTGCCGCTGGTCAAGCCCGGGTTCATCGCCGGGTCCATCCTCGTCTTCATTCCCGCCATCGGCGCCTACGTCACGCCCCGGATCCTCGGTGGCGGTCGGACGATGATGATGGGCAACCTGATCGGGCTGCAGTTCGGGCAGGGGCAGAACTGGCCGCTCGGGGCCGCCATGTCGATGCTGCTGCTGATCATCGTGGTCGGCGCGCTGATGATGTACCTGCGGGTAGTCAACCAGGGCGGGGGTGAGCGCCGTGGTTAAGCCCTTTTCCGTCCGCCGCCTCCCCGGCTTCGGGGCCATCGCGATCCTGACCTTCGTGCTGCTCTACCTGCCGATCGTGATCCTGGTGTTCTACTCCTTCAACGCCGGCCAGTCGCAATCGAACTTCGAGGGCTTCTCGCTGCGCTGGTACGCCGCCGCCTTCGCGAACGAACAGGTGCAGGAGGTCTCGGTCCGGTCGCTCTGGCTCGCCGCCGCCGCGGCGGGGATCGCGACGGTGCTGGCGACCCTGGCGGCGCTGGGCACGACGCGGGTGGCGCGCTTCCCCGGCCAGACGATGATCTATGCGCTGATCAACCAGCCGCTCATGGTGCCCGAGGTGGTGACCGGCATCGCGCTCCTGATCTTCGTGGCCTTCCTCAAGGTTCAGACGGGGTACACCGGCATGGGCTACCTCGTCGCGTCGCACACCGCCTTCTGCATCCCCTTCGCCTACCTGCCGATCCGCGCCCGGCTCGAGACGCTGGACCCCACGCTGGAATCGGCAGCAGCCGACCTCTACGCCAGCCCGGTGCAGGCCTTCCGCTTCATCACCCTGCCGCTGCTGGTCCCCGGCATCCTTGCCGGGTTCATGCTGTCCTTCGTGATTTCGCTCGATACCGTCGTCATCACCGAGTTTGTCAAATCCGCCGGGCAGGATACGCTGCCGACCTACATGCTCGGGCAGCTCCGCCGCGTGGTGACGCCCGAGATGAACGCCATCGCGACGCTGTTCCTTGCCCTGTCGCTGGTGATCGTGACCGCCTTTTTCCTGCTCACGCGCAAGCGTGGGTGATCTGTCCACCAACGGGAGACCACGACAATGAAAACGATGATGACCGCCGCCGCCGCCCTTCTGGCGGGCACCGGCATGGCCGCCGCCCAGGGCGAGCTGAACATCTACAACTGGGGCAACTACACCAGCCCCGAGATGATCGAGAAATTCACCGAAGAGACCGGGATCGAGGTGACGATCACCGACTTCGACAGCAACGACACCGCGCTGGCCCGCATCCGGCAGGGCGGCCACGGCTTCGACATCGTGGTGCCGACCCACTCTTACGTCCAGCAATGGATCGAGGAAGGGCTGCTCCAGCCTCTCGACACCGAGATCGTGACCGACCTGGGCAACATCGAGCCGCGCTGGATGGAGGTCGATTTCGACCCGGGCCGGCAATACACGGTGCCGTGGCAGTGGGGGACCACCGGGGTGATCGTGAACACCTCGCTCTATGACGGCGACATCAACACCGCCGACATCTTCCTCAACCCGCCCGAGGAACTGGCCGGCAAGATCAACGTCATCCCCGAGATGTCGGACGTCATGGCGATGGCCGTCTACGCCGTCGGCGGCGACAGCCCCTGCACCGACGACATGGAGATCTGGCGGCAGGTCCGGGACGAGCTGATGGAGGCCAAGCCGTCGTGGCTGGCGATGGATTACGGCACGATCGACAGCTACGCCGCCGGCGACATCGGCGCGGGCGTCTACTGGAACGGCGCCTCGATGCGGGCGCGGATGCAGAACGAGGATCTGGCCTACGGCTATCCGACCACCGGCTACCCGGTCTGGATGGACAACGCCGCCGTACTGGCCGATGCCGAGAACACCGAGAACGCGATGACCTTCATCAACTTCATCCTCCAGCCCGAGAACGCGGCGATGCTCTCCAACTTCGCCCGTTACGGCAACGGGATCACCGGCTCGGAAGAGTTCATGGACGCAGAGATGTCCGAGGCGCCCGAGATCGTGATTCCCGAGGAGCTGGCGGCCGCCGGCAAGTTCAGCCCGGCCTGCCCGCAGGAGATCCAGGACGTGCGCACGCAGATCTGGACCGAGCTTCTTCAGTAAGTCCAAGTTTCTGACTTCGTTGGGAAAGGGGGGCTTCGGTCCCCCTTTTTCGTATTTTGTGCCGCGCCGGAAATCACCCGGTTGATTAAAGTCATATAGTATGATTTTTTCGATTCTGGCTTCGGCCTGAATTGGGAGGATACCATGAAGAAATACCTGCTCGGCGCAGCCATTGCTGCGCTCTCTACCGGTGCGTCCGCACAAACCATCGGCTTCAGCCAGATCGGCTCGGAGTCCGGCTGGCGCGCCGCCGAAACCACCGTGACGCAGCAACAGGCCGAAGAGCGCGGCATCGACCTGCGCTTCTCGGACGCCCAGCAGCGCCAGGAAAACCAGATCGCCGCCATGCGCTCGTTCATCGCCCAGGGCGTCGACGCGATCCTCGTCGCCCCCGTGGT
>JAMWZF010000399.1 GCA_024304875.1 Paracoccaceae bacterium | reverse complement strand
ATAAGAGACAGATCTGGCGCACTCCTGCAAATCATTGCAACTCAAACCTAGAAAGGTGGTGACAACCACATGCAGGTCAGTGTTCGCGACAACAACGTCGATCAGGCCCTCCGGGCTTTGAAGAAGAAGCTCCAGCGTGAGGGCGTGTTCCGCGAAATGAAGCTTCGGCAGCATTTCGAGAAACCCTCCGAAAAGAAAGCGCGGGAGAAGGCCGAGGCGATCCGCCGTCAGCGCAAGCTCGCCCGGAAGAAGGCCCAGCGCGAAGGGATGCTGTAAGGCACCGCTTCGACATCGACGCCATGTCGTGAAAGCCCCGCATTCCGCGGGGCTTTTGCTTTTCGGGGGTGCGCCGCGGGCGCCGCTAGTTCCAGAGCTCCGCCAGCCGGTCGCGGTGGCCCTGCAGGTAGTAGTCGCCCTCGCGGCCCTGCAGATAGGCCTCGAAGTCCGCCACGGCGGCGCGCGAGGCGGCTTCGTCCTTGGACCAGGCGTAAGCCAGGGCGCGGCCGTAATCCAGCAGGGCGGCGTCGGCCTTCTCGACCCCCGCGATGCAGGTCTCGGCCAGGGTCTGGATAAGGTCGGTCGTGCCGTCCCAGTCGGTGCCGTCCGTCGCCCGCCCGTCGAGGCCGGCCTGCACCATCCGGTTGTAGGTGTAGAAGACCGCGGCATAGGTCTGGTAACCGGCGCGGTCCTGCGGGCAGGCGCCGGAGTCCGCCGTCGCCTGGGCGGTCTCCAGCGCCAGGTCCAGATCGCGCTGGAAGGCGTCGACCGGATAGCGCTGCATCAGCCGCCGCGCCTGCTGGCGGACCGATCCGTCGGGATGGGCGGCAAGCATCAGGATGTTGCCCTCGCGGCCCGCCACATAGGGAAGGGGCAGGGACAGATCGCGGCCCGCGGCCGGGGCCAGCCGCGGCTCGGCCGCCTCGATCCCCTCGATCAGGCCCGAGAGGAGGCTGGCCAGCAACTCGCCGTTCCGCTGGGTGCGCAGATCGAAGAGATCGGCCAAAGCGGCGTCCGCGTAGAAGCCGAACTCCTGCGACAGGATGCGCCGGGCCTCGACCCGCTGCTGTTCGTTCGCGCTTTGCAACAGCTCGCGCAGTTCGCCGTAGGGCATGCCGAGGCTGGCGGCATGGGCCGGGGCGATCAGGCTGAAGGGCTCCACCGCGCCGCGCAGTTCGATCAGGGACTGAAGGCCTCCGGACCCGCCGGCGAAGTCCAGCACCGAGGGGGCGTCCTGCGCCTTGCGGCGGGCAAAGCGGATCTCGCGCGTGTCGGTGGCGACGGCCAGCTCCAGTTCGACCCGCCGGCCGCTGGGGCCGTGCCGGAAGCAGCTTTCGGCCTCCACCAGCTCGCCCCCCTCGCGCTGCACGTAGTCCAGCTTGAAGACGGGCGGCCCGGTCATCCGCATCACGTCGTAATCCAGAAACTCGGACTCGGGCGGAAACCCGGCATCGAAGCTGAGCCGGACGGTGCAGATCTGGACGCCGTCCTGCATCAGCACCACCTCCTCCTCCGAGACCTGGCCCGCGATCAGGACGAAGACCTCGTGCACGTTGCGCTGGTCATGGGTGTTCTTGCGGGTCCAGAGGCCGGGACCGGGCAGGACCGAAACGGCGTCCGGCACCGCGCGGAACTCCAGCAGCGTTTCTTGCCGCTCTTCCCCGCAGCCGGCGGGCCGCAGCATGAAGAAGACGCCGAACATGATCAGCAGCACCGCCACCCCGCCGGTGAGCGAGACGGTCAGCGCCTGACCCTGCAGCCGTTCGCCCAGGTTGCCGGCCACCGCCGCCCCGCCGCCGAGGAACATCGCCGCCATCGCCGCACCGATCGCGAAGGCGGGGGCGAAGAAGCTGAAGGTGGCGCAGTTGAAGATCACCGTCTGCGCCATCGCAGACCAGATCCCGAGCCCGAGGAAGGACAGGAACAGGATGGTGGCGATCACCGCGCCGATGATCTTGGCCCAGAGGGCGGCATTGTTGATCGGCTCGGGCTTGGGCGGATCGGGGGTGGGGGACATCCGGGCACCTCGCGTCAGGGTTGAGTCGTCGAGCTTGCCCCTACGTTAACCCAAAACCTCCGATGCCCTGAGTCGTGATTTCCCGACCCTAGCCGCTGACCAGAAGGATCATGGTGACCGGCACGAGCGTCGCCAGCCCCATCATCGCCATGCCGCCGATGATGTAGAACCCGTCGAGGGCGAGGATGCCCACCGCGAAGAAGATCACTGCCGTGCCGAGGATCGAGGAGGAAAAGGGCACCAGTTCGAGGAACGGCATGCAGAGCCCGCAGAGGATGCACAGGGCCTGGGGCAGCTTGACCAGCGGCGGGACGGTCAGCAGCCGCAGCCGTTCCTTGCTGTGCCGGTCGATCCAGGCTCCGAAGCGCGACAGCCGCCGCAAGGCCGGCTCGATCCGCCCGCCCCGCAGCTCGCGCCGCATCAGGACCTCCGGCAGCCAGAGGTGGCTGCGTCCGAAGAACAGCTGCGCCGCGATGATCGCGATGGTCAGTCCCATGATCGACGAGAAGACGGGAATGCCCGAGAGCGGCGAGACCACCAGGAGCGCCGGGATCATCATCGCCGGGACGAAGGAGCTTTCCCCGCCGGCCTCGATCAGGTCGCGGATCGTGACGGTCTTCTGCCGCGCCACCCTGCGCACCCGTTCCATGACATGCTCGACCGGCCGGTCATGGGCGTCGGGCAGGGGCGCTCCGGCGGAGCCGGCGTCGCCCGGGTCGGGCGGCGGTCCGGGGAGGCTGGCATCGGGCATGGGAGGGGTCTCTGGACACGGACCGGGCCGCGGGAATGCCGCCATCATATGGGACATGTCAGGCGCAATTCATAGCCGCAGCGGAAGCGCCGTCGTCTGCCGCACGGTGCGCAGCGCGAA
>JAMWZF010000398.1 GCA_024304875.1 Paracoccaceae bacterium | reverse complement strand
CCCCGGCCGCGCGCCCTCCGAAGATGCCCCTGCCGATGCGCAGGCCGGCCAGGACGCCCACCGGGACTTCCATTCGGTGCCCCTGCGCTGCATCGGCTGACCGCCTCCGGACGCCGGCAGTCATGACAGCCGGGTGCCCCGTGGCCGCTTGAAAGGTGTGGGCCGCTCTCGGTGCTGGAGCAGCCCACGCGCGCCGGTCGGGCCGGTCTGCTTCAACCCGCGGGCAGAACGCGGCTTTTCTGCGTGCCCAGTCCCTCGATGCCCAGCGAGACGGTCTCGCCGCCCTTGAGGTAACGCGGCGGGGTCATGCCCATGCCGACGCCGGGGGGCGTGCCGGTGGAGATCACGTCGCCCGGCTGGAGGGACATGAAGCGGCTGCAATAGGAGACGAGGTGCGGCACCTTGAAGACCAGCGTCGCGGTGCTGCCGTCCTGCATCCGCTCCCCGTCGACGTCGAGCCACATGTGCAGCGCATCGACGTCCGCCACCTCGTCCGGCGTGACCAGCCAGGGGCCGGTGGGGCCGAAGGTGTCGCAGCCCTTGCCCTTGTCCCAGGTGCCGGCGCGGTTGAGCTGGAAGTCCCGCTCGGAGACGTCGTTGATGACGCAGAACCCGGCGACGTGGTCCATCGCCTCCGCCTCGTCGATGTAGACGCCGGGCTTGCCGATGACGACGCCGAGTTCGACCTCCCAGTCGGTGCGCAGGCTGTTCCGCGGGATCTGGATGTCGTCGTTCGGCCCGCAGATCGCCGAGGTCCACTTGTTGAAGATGATCGGCTCTTCGGGGATCGGCATGCCCGCCTCGGCGGCGTGGTCGGCGTAGTTGAGGCCGATGCAGATGAACTTGCCGATCTGCCCGACGCAGGGGCCGAGGCGCAGGTCCTCCTGCGGGGTACCCTCCACCTTGGGCAGGCTGGCGGGGTCGATGCCCTTCAGGCGCGCGATGCCCCCGGGGGTCAGCACGTCGCCGGCGATATCGGCGACGGTGCCCGACAGGTCGCGGACCTGGCCCTCGTCGTCCAGCAGCCCCGGTTTCTCGGACCCTTTCGGGCCGTAGCGCAGCAGTTTCATCGCGGTTCCTTCCAAAACGTTTCGCGGATCAGACGCGAGACAGGGCTTGGCCCGCGCCGGGCCGCCTCGTCAAGCGACAGCGTCGGTGGGGGCGGTCATGCCCGAGATCGCCTGGATCAGGCTGTCCTCGGTCACCTCTTCCGAGGTGAAGGTCCGCATGATCCGGCCCGAGTACATCGCGACGATCCGGTCCGAGACATGCAGCACCTCGGGCATCTCGGACGAGATCACCATGACGGCATAGCCCTGTGCAGCGAGCGACCGTAGAAGCTTGTGGATCTCGGACTTGGAGCCCACGTCGATGCCGCGGGTGGGTTCGTCCACGATCAGCACCTCGGGGTGCATCGACAGCCACTTGCCGATGACGATCTTCTGCTGGTTCCCGCCCGAGAGGTTGCCGACCTTCTGCTTCCAGCCGGGCGTGCGGATGTCGAGACGGTCGCGGTACTGGTCGAAGATCGCGACCTCGGCCCCCTCGGCCATGAAGGGCCCGGCGGTCAGGTCGTCGACCTGGGGCAGGGTCATGTTGTCCCGGCAGTTCATGCCGAGGACCAGCCCCTGCCCCTTGCGGTCCTCGGGGACGAGGGAGATGCCCCGCGCGATGGCCTGGGTCGGGGACGCCAGGCGCACCTCCTCCCCCGCCAGCCGGATCGACCCGGCCGACGGCGTGCGCAGGCCGAACAGCGTCTCGGCGATCTCGGTCCGCCCGGCGCCGACGAGGCCGTAGAAACCGACGACCTCGCCCTTGCGGATCTCGAAGCTGACGTCCCGGTAGAGCTTGCCGCAGCTGAGGCCCCGCACCTCCAGCGCCACCTCGCCAAGATCGTGGTGCGCGGCGTTGCGCGTCAGGTCCAGCTTGCGGCCGATCATCATCTGGGTGACGGCCTCTTCCGTCGTCTCGGCGGTGTTGAGCGTGCCCTGGTACTGGCCGTCCCGCAGGATGCTGATCCGGTCGGTGATCCTGAAGATCTCCTCCATGCGGTGCGAGATGTAGATGATGCCGACGCCGCTGGCCTTGAGATCCGCGATCACGTCGAAGAGCACCACCTTCTCGGCATCGGTGAGCGAGGCGGTGGGTTCGTCGAAGATCACCGCCTTGGCGTCCACGGTCAGGGCGCGGGCGATCTCGACCATCTGCTGGTTCGCGATGGAGAGGTCCCCGACCCGCGTCCGCGACGTGAAGCCGACGTTCAGCTTCTTGAGGATCGCGTCCGTCCGCTCGGCCAGGGTCGCCCAGTCGACGAAGCCGAAGCGTTTGCGGGGCAACTCGCCGAGGTAGATGTTCTCGGCCACGGTCAGTTCCTCGGCCAGGCTCAGCTCCTGGTGGATGAAGACGATGCCCTTGGCCTTGGCCTCGAGAGGGCCGGCCATCACGACCTTTTCGGTGCCCACGTAGATCGCGCCCTCGGTCGGCTGGTGGATGCCGCCGAGGACCTTCATCAGGGTCGACTTGCCGGCGCCGTTCTCGCCCATCAGGGCGTGCACCTCGCCCGGCATGACGGTGAAGGACACGCCGTCCAGCGCCCGCACCCCGGGGAAGGTCTTGACGATGTCTTCCAGACGCAGAACCGGATCGGTCATACCCGAAGCTCCTCTTTCCCCTTGATGTTCAGTTGCCTGTCGAGGAACAGCACCGCGATCAGGATCAGGCCGATGACGAGGTTGACCGTCGAGGTATCGGCCCCGATGTGCCCCAGCCCCTTGCGCAGCAGCTGGATCGCGATGACCCCGCCGAAGGTGCCGATCACGTTGCCCGACCCGCCGGTGATCTTGGTCCCGCCGAGGACGACGGCGGTGATCACCCAAAGCTCGTAGAGC
>JAMWZF010000397.1 GCA_024304875.1 Paracoccaceae bacterium | reverse complement strand
GCCGCCGCCGACGAAGATGCCGCGCGTGCCTTCGGGCAGGGCGAAGAAGGCCGAGGTTTCGGCGACCCGGATCTGGACCGAGGCCGCCAGCTCCAGCCCGCCGCCGACCACCGCGCCGTGCAGCGCCGCGAACCAGGGGATCGGGCCGAATTCCATGCGCGAGAAGATCTCGTGCCAGGCGCGGGAGCCGTGGACCCCTTCAAAGGGGGTTTTCTGCACATGCTCGGCCAGGTCCAGCCCGGCACAGAAGTGCTTGCCGTGGCCGAAGATGACGCCCGCCTTCGCTTCGGACCGCGCCCGGTCCACGGCCCGGCCGATCTCGGCGACGAAGCGGTCGGAGATGGCATTGCGCTTCTCGGGCCGGTTCAGCCCCAGAACGGCGACATCGCCCTCCATCCGGTAGGTGACGAACTCCTCAGTTGCCTCGTCTGTCACGGGGCACCTCCCTTCCTCCGACTCCCATTCTATATTTGCGAACTATTTCCCAGTAAACTATTCACGGCAAAAATCTGATCGTCGGGGAGGAGATCGGACATGGCAGACTTGCGACCGGTGACGCTCTGGACTCCAAAGGTCCGGCAGGAGGAGCGGACGGACGGCACCATCCTCGTCTGGCAGGAGGACCCCCTCGGCCCCTACCCCCGCTGCCTGTCCGACCGGATCGACCACTGGGCGAAGGAGACCCCCGGCCGGACCTGGATGGCCGAGCGGGATGGCGGCGACTGGCGGCAGGTCAGCTTCGGCGCCCTCGCAGACCTGCTGGACCGGGTCGGCGGGGTCCTCCTCGACCTTGGCCTCTCGGTCGATCGGCCGCTCCTGATCCTCTCGGGCAACGGCATCGACCACGCTATCGCGGCGCTTGCCGCCCAGCACGTCGGCATCCCCTCCGCTGCCATCGCCCCCGCCTATTCCCTCTCCGGCGCGCCCTGGCCCAAGCTGGCCGACATCGCCGGGCAGATCACGCCCGGCGCGGTCTTCGCCGCGGACCTCGCCCCCTTCGCCCCCGCGATCGAGGCTGTCATCGACCCGGACGTCCCCATCCTGACCGCAGGAGGCGACCTCACCGGCCGCCGCGTCCTCCCCTGGGCCGAGGTCATGGCGGCGGAGCCGTCCGCGGCCGCCCGCGACGCCGCGGCCAAGGTCACCCCCGACACCATCGCCAAGTTCCTCTTCACCTCCGGGACCACCGGCTCGCCCAAGGCGGTGATCCAGACCCAGCGGATGCTCTGCGCAAACATGGAGCAGGTCCTCGACTGCTACGCCTTCATGCGCGATGAACCCCCCGTCTTCGTCGACTGGGCCCCTTGGAATCACACCGCCTCGGGCAACAAGGTCTTCAACATGGCCCTATACAACGGCGGCACCTACCACGTGGACCACGGGCGGCCGACGCCCGAGGGCATGAAGGAGACGATCCGCAACCTGCGCGAGGTCGCCCCGACCTGGTACTTCAATGTCCCCGTGGGGTTCGAGGCGCTTGTCGGCGCGATGGAGGAGGACCCGGACTTCGCCGCCACCTTCTTCAGCCGCCTGCGCATCCTGATGTACGCCGGCGCCGGCCTGCCCGAGCATCTGTGGCAGCGGCTCGAGGCCCTATCGGTTCAGGCCGTCGGCGCGCGAACGCTCCTGACAACCGGCCTCGGCGCGACCGAAACCGCCCCCTTCGCCATGATGTGCACCGAGGAGCAAACCGGCCCCGGCAACATCGGCGTTCCCGGCCGGGACGTGACGATCAAGCTGGTTCCGACCGGCGACAAACTGGAGGCCCGGATCAAGGGGCCGAACGTGACGCCCGGCTATTGGCGCAATCCCGAACTGACCGCGGCGGCCTTCGACGACGAAGGCTATTACAAGTTCGGTGACGCCCTGCGCTTTGCCGTGCCGTGGGACGCGTCGAAAGGATTCTACTTCGACGGGCGCATCGCCGAGAACTTCAAGCTGACCTCCGGCACCTGGGTCGCCGTCGGGGCGCTGCGGGCGGCGCTGGTCGATGCCCTCGGCGGGCTCGCGCGGGACGCGGTGATCGCGGGCGAGAACCGGGATGAACTTGGCGCGCTCATCGTCCCCGCCCGCAAGGCGGCCGAGGCGCTGGTGGAGGACGGCACCGCGATGGACGACGCGACGCTCTGGGCGCAGCCGCAGGTCCGCGAGGCCCTGGCGGACCGGCTGTCGGCCTTCGCCGCCAAGGCGACCGGATCCTCGACCCGCGTCACCCGCGCGCTCGTCCTGACTGACCCCCTCGACCTCAACGCCGGAGAGGTCACCGACAAGGGATCGGTCAACCAGCGGGCGGTCCTGCGGCAGAGGCCGCAAGTGGTGGAGGCCCTCTATTCCGACAGCCCCGACGTCATCCGCGCCCGCAGGACGGCCCGCGCATGATCCCCCCATCCCGCGCCGAGATCGCCCGCTTCCGCGCCGCCTATGACGCGATGCCGGAGGCGGAAAGGCCAGAGATGGACACCGATCTGCTGGACGGCATCCTGGACGCTGCCGGCCGCCTGGCAGACGAGGTTCTGGCCCCGCTCGACAAGGTGGCGGACCGGGAGGGCTGCCGGTTGGAAGGCGGCCGCGTCCTGACCCCGACCGGGTACCGCGACGCGTGGAGAGCCCTGGCAGACGGCGGCTGGCTCGGCCTCGACCAAGCGGAGGTCCACGGCGGTTCGGCCCTGCCGATCACGCTGAAAGCGATGGTGACCAGCCTCTTCGACCGCGCCTGCCCCGCCTTCGGCATGGCCTCCGGGGCGACGACCTCCGCTTCTGTCCTGCTCGCCGAACATGCGCCGCCGGATGTGGCGGGCGACTGGATCCCCGCCCTCATCGCGGGCGAGCGCACGGCGACCATCGCGATCTCGGAATCCGACGCCGGATCCGACGTCGGCCGGATGCGGACCCGGGC
>JAMWZF010000396.1 GCA_024304875.1 Paracoccaceae bacterium | reverse complement strand
GTTCCGCGCGGTGCAGGCCACGGCCCGGCTGCTGGCCGCCGGTCCGGTCGATGCGGAAGCCCTTGGCGAGGGCGGCCGGCGGCTTATGCTGGAGCGGACGGAGGCGGCGGACATGGACGCCCTGGCCGAGGACATGGCCCGTGCGGCGGCAGAGGCGGATGCCCTGATCGCCGCCCGGCTAGAGGAGGAATGATGCGCGACGCACTGGACCCCAAGGGGCTGATCCGCGAGGCCTACCGGATCGAGGGGATCGGGCCCGAGGAATGCCGATCGATCTTCCTCGACTGGGCGCTGTCCCTTGGCGAGGTGGCGCCCGAGGCGGCGATCCCCGAACTGCTGGATCGGTATGCGGACCAGCCCGAGGGCCACCCGATGACGGCGGTGCTGCGCGAGGGCATGGGCACAGCGGCCCGGACCGGGCGGCGCGGTGGCCGGGCAGGTCGAACCTCCGGCGCCTGAGGCGGGCTTGCGGTCCTGCTGGGGTCAGGCCGCGCTGCGGCCTTGCGCCAACGGGAAGATGATCGCCGAGGCGCCGCTTGCGATCGAGGCGCCGGTCTTCGCGGTCTCCGAGGTTTCTCGGCAGGGCACCCTCTTTTTGCGTCGGCCTGGCCCGGATCCTCAAATCGCCGGCCGACCACGGGCCGCGAAAATCGACGCCTAGCGGGGCAGGGCGGCGGCTTCGCGGGCGAGGGCGGTGATGCCGTCCCAGTCGCCGGAGAGCACCTTGTCCTTGGGTGCGACCCAGGAGCCGCCGACGCAGAGCGTGTTGGCGAGGCCGAGGTAGTCCGGCGCATTCGCCAGGCTGACCCCGCCGGTGGGGCAGAAGCGGATCTGGGGCAGGGGCGAGGCGAGGGCGCCGAGGGCCTTGGCCCCGCCGTTGGCCTCGGCCGGGAAGAACTTCTGAACCGTGTAGCCCTTCTCGAGCAGGATCATCGCCTCGGTCGCGGTGGCCGCGCCGGGGAGCAGGGGCAACTCGTTCGCGGCGCAGGCGTCGATGATCCGGTCCGTCGCGCCGGGGGAGACGCCGAAGGTGGCGCCAGCCTTCTTGGCGGCCTCCACGTCCGCCGGTGTCAGGAGCGTGCCCGCTCCGACCATGCCGCCGGCGACGGTCGCCATCTGCTCGATCACCTCGAGCGCGGCGGGCGTGCGCAGGGTGACTTCCAGCGCGGGCAGCCCCCCCGCGACCAGCGCCTGGGCGAGGGAGACGGCGTGGTCGGCGTCGTCCACCACCAGCACGGGGATCACGGGGGCGAGGCGGCAGACGTGTTCGGCTTGCTTCGATTGTTCGGCGGGTTGCATGTGTCGGAGCCTCCGGCGGGCGTTTTCTGGCCAAAGTGAAGGAGGGGCGGCGGCGCCCCCCATGAGAGGTTAGACGCAGACCCCCGCGCCGTCAGCGGCGAGCCCGACGTTGCGGCGGAAGACCTCGAAGAGTTCGCGCCCGACGCCGGTGCCGTTGCCGGTGAGGTCCGCCTCGGCGGGCGTGCGACCCGAGAGGTCGGCGAGGCACTCGAGCGTGCCCTTGTCGGCGTCGAGCCGGATGACGTCACCGTCCCGGATCAGGCTGAGCGGCCCGCCGTCCGCGGCCTCGGGGCAGACGTGGATCGCCGCGGGGACTTTGCCCGAGGCGCCGGACATCCGGCCGTCGGTGACGAGCGCCACCTTCAACCCCCGGTCCTGGAGGACCGACAGCGTCGGCGTCAACCCGTGCAGTTCCGGCATGCCGTTGGATTTCGGCCCCTGGAAGCGGACGACGACCACGGTGTCCTCGGTGAATTCGCCGTTCCTGAAGGCCGTCTTCACCGCCTCCTGGTCGTGGAAGACGCGGGCCCTGGCCTCGATCACGTGCCGGTCGGGGGCGACGGCGGAGACCTTGATGACCCCGCGCCCGAGGTTGCCCGAAAGCTGGGCGAGGCCCCCGGTCTTCTGGAAGGGGTCGGAGGCGGGGCGCAGGATCTTGTCGTTCTGGCTGTCCTTCGCGGCGGGCTGGTAGGTGATCCCGGCGTCCGAGAGTTTCGGCTCCTGCGTGTAGAGGTGCAGCCCGTCGCCGGCGACCGTCTTGACGTCGTCGTGCAGAAGGCCCGCTTCGAGCAGCTCGCCGATCATGTACTGCAGCCCGCCCGCGGCGTGGAAGTGGTTCACGTCCGCAAGGCCGTTGGGATAGACCTTGGCCATCAGGGGAACGGCGGCGGAGAGGTCGGCGAAATCCTCGATGTCGAGGCGGATGCCCGCGGCCTTGGCCATCGCCGGCAGGTGCAGGACGAGGTTGGTCGAGCCGCCCGTGGCCATGAGACCGACGATGCCGTTCACGAAGGCCTTTTCGTCCAGGATCGAGGCGACGGGCCGGTAGTCGTTGCCGAGCGCCGTGATCTCGAGCGCCCGCTCGGTCCCGGCGACGGTGAGCGCCTCGCGCAGGTCCGTGCCCGGGTTCACGAAGGAGGCGCCGGGCAGGTGGAGGCCCATGAACTCCATCAGCATCTGGTTGGTGTTGGCGGTGCCGTAGAAGGTGCAGGTGCCGGGGCCGTGGTAGGAGGCCATCTCGGCCGCCATCAGTTCCTCGCGGCCGACCTCGCCGGTGGCGAACTTCTGGCGGACCTTGGCCTTCTCGTCGTTGGGCAGGCCGGAGGTCATCGGGCCTGCGGGCAGGAAGACGGACGGGATGTAGCCGAAGGTGGCGGCGGCCATGACGAGGCCGGGGACGATCTTGTCGCAGACGCCGAGGTAGACGGCGGCGTCGAAGACGTTGTGGGAGAGGCCGACACCGGCGGCGAGGGCGATCACGTCGCGCGAGAAGAGCGACAGCTCCATGCCCGTCTGGCCCTGGGTGACGCCGTCGCACATCGCGGGCACCCCGCCGGCCACCTGCGCGGTGCCGCCGGCGGCGCGGGCGGCGGCGCGGATGATGTT
>JAMWZF010000395.1 GCA_024304875.1 Paracoccaceae bacterium | reverse complement strand
GCTGGCGGAAGATCACCCCGCCGAGAATGTTGCGGATGGTGCCGTTGGGGCTCCGCCACATCTTCTTGAGACCGAATTCCTCGACCCGCGCCTCGTCGGGCGTGATGGTGGCGCATTTGACGGCGCAGCCGACTTCCTTGGTCTTCTCGGCGGCGTCCACCGTTACCTGGTCGTCGGTGGCATCCCGGTTCTGGATCGACAGGTCGTAGTAGAGCAGGTCGATGTCCAGGTAGGGCAGGATCAGCTTCTGCTTGATGAAGTCCCACATGATGCGGGTCATCTCGTCGCCGTCCATCTCGACGATGGGGTTGTCGACCTTGATCTTCGTCATGGGAGCTCCTTAGCGGGCGAAGTCTTTCGGAGTGCCTAACACGGCCGGGATGATCCGGCCGTGACAGGGGAATTCAGCCGATAATCCCGTTCAGCGTCTCGGACGGGCGCATGACCGAGGCAAGCTTTGCGTCGTCCGGGTGGTAGTAGCCACCGGTATCGACCGGCTTGCCGGCCCCGGCGGAGAGTTCGGCGGTGATCGCCTCTTCTTTGTCGGCCAGTGCCTGCGCGATGGGCGCGAATTCGGCGGCAAGGTCGGCATCGTCGCTCTGCGCGGCGAGGGCCTCGGCCCAGTAGCGGGCGAACCAGTAGTGGCTGTGCCGATTGTCGGGCTCCCCCGCCTTGCGCCCTGGAGAGCGGCCGTGGTCGAGGATTCCTTGGGTCGCTTTCTCCACCGCATCACCGAGGACGCGGGCCTTGGCGTTGCCGCGGGCGTCGGCGAGGAACTTGAAGCTTTCGCCGAGGGCGCAGAATTCGCCGAGGCTGTCCCAGCGCAGGTGGTTCTCCTCGTCCAGCTGCTGAACGTGCTTGGGGGCCGAGCCGCCGGCGCCCGTCTCGAACAGCCCGCCGCCGTTCATCAGCTTCACGATGGAGAGCATCTTGGCGGAGGTCGCGAGCTCGAGGATCGGGAAGAGGTCGGTCAGGTAGTCGCGCAGCACGTTGCCGGTGATGGCGATGGTGTTTTCGCCCCTGGTGATGGTCTCGAGGCTGGCGCGGGTGGCCTCGCGGGGCGCCATGATCTCGAACTTGTCGGCGACGCCCTTGGCTTCGAGGATGGGCTTGACGTAGGCGATCAGCTCCGCGTCATGGGCGCGGGTCTCGTCCAGCCAGAAGATCGACCGGTAACCGGTGGCCTTCTGCCGCTCGATGGCGAGGTTCACCCAGTCCTCGATCGGCGCCTTGCGGGCCGAGGCCGAGCGCCAGATGTCGCCCTTGTTCACCTTGTGGGAGTGCAGGACCGTGCCGTCCTGCAGCACCATCTTCACGGTGCCCGGCTCGGCGATCTCGAAGGTGGTGGGGTGGGAGCCGTATTCCTCGGCCTTCTGGGCCATGAGGCCAAGGTTCTGGACCGTGCCCGCGGTGGCGGGGTCGAGGGCGCCGTTCTCCTTGAAATACTTGATCGTCTCGTCATAGACGGGCGCGTAGCTGTTGTCGGGAATCACGCAGACGGCGTCGTGCTGCTTGTTGTCCGGGCCCCAGCCCTTGCCGCCGTCGCGGATCAGGGCGGGCATCGAGGCGTCGATGATGACGTCCGAGGGGACGTGCAGGTTGGTGATGCCCTTGTCGGAATTCACCATGTACATCGGCGGGCGCTGCTCGCGGCATTTTTCAATGGCCGCAAGGATTTCCGGCTCGTCCTTCACGCGCTCCAGGAGGTCGCCGAGGCCGCCGTTGGGGTTGACGCCCAGGGCTTTCATCCGCTCGCCGTACTGGTCGAAGACGGGCTTCAGCCACTGGACGACCGCATGGCCGAAGATGATCGGGTCCGAGACCTTCATCATCGTCGCCTTCATGTGCAGCGAGAAGAGGACGCCTTCCTCCTTGGTCTTCTCGATCTCCTTCGCGAGGAAGGCATCGAGCGCGTCGGCGGACATGAAGGTCGCATCGACGACGGTGCCGGCGGGGTAGCTGAGGCCGTCCTTCAGAACCGTCTCGCCGCTGGCGGTTTCCAGCACGATCTTCGCCTTGCTCGCCTCCTTCAGCGTCGCCGAGACCTCGTTGGAGCGGAAGTCGTTACCGTCCATCGAGGCCACGCGCGTCTTGCTGTCCTTGGACCACTTGCCCATCCGGTGCGGGTTGGCCTGGGCGTAGTTCTTGACCGCGGCGGCGGCGCGGCGGTCGGAGTTGCCCTCGCGGAGCACCGGGTTCACGGCCGAGCCCTTGATCGTGTCGTACTTGGCGCGGGTCGCCTTTTCCTCGTCGGTCTTCGGCTCGTAGGGGTAGTCGGGCAGGGCGTATCCCTGGCCCTGCAGCTCGCGCACGGCGGCGACCAGCTGCGGCTCGGAGGCCGAGATGTTGGGCAGCTTGATGACGTTGGCGTCGGGTTGTTTCACCAGCTCGCCGAGGAGGGCGAGGTCGTCGTTCACCTTCTGCTCGTCCGTCAGCGCCTCGGGGAAGGTGGCGAGGATGCGCCCGGCGAGAGAGATGTCGCGCGTGCCGACGCTGATCCCGGCCGCCGAGGCGAAGCGCTGGATGATCGGCAGAAGCGAGGCGCTCGCCCGTTCGGGGGCCTCGTCGACCTTGGTGTAGACGATATCGGGGGTGGATGCGTCGGCCATTGGCGGTGCCCTCTCGAACCGGTTGCTTCTCTTGGGGGCCGATTACCCTATCCGGCCGGACATGGAAAGGGCGGTATGCCATTGCATACCGGATGGGTGCCCGGAGCCGCCAGGGTCCGCGCGCGACATCGGAGACCCGTTAGCCCTTTGTTCAATCTTGGCCCGTAAGTCGGGGGCCATGTTACCGGAAGAACATATCCTCGTCGGCCTGCGGAATGCCGTCCTGCTCGGAGGCGTCTTGGTCGCAATCCTCTTCGTGACCCTCGGGGCGGGACTCGGTCCGGCCGCGCGGGTCGGGG
>JAMWZF010000394.1:1202-2926 GCA_024304875.1 Paracoccaceae bacterium | reverse complement strand
CGCCGCACCCCTAGATGCGCCCATGACCGCGACCGTCGACACCCCCGCCCCCGATACCACCCGCGCCGCATTCTGGATGATCGGGGCGATCGTGTCCTTCTCCTCGATGGCGGTGGCAGGGCGTGCGATCAGCCTCGAACTCGATACCTTCGAGATCATGGCCTACCGCTCGCTGGTCGGGATCGTGGTCGTCTTCGCCGTCACGCGGGCCATGGGCCTGCCCCTGCGGTTCCGCCGTCTCCCCCTCCATACGGCCCGCAACGTCGCGCATTTCACCGGCCAGAACCTCTGGTTCTTCGCCGTGGCCACCGCGCCGATGGCGCAGGTCTTCGCGCTCGAGTTCACCGCACCGATCTGGGCGCTGATGCTGGCCCCCCTGATCCTCGGCGAAGCCCTCACAAGGCGAGCGCTGATCGCCGCCGCCATCGGTTTCGCCGGGGTGCTCATCGTGGCACGGCCGGGGGCGATGACGCTGACGCCGGGGCTGATCGCGGCCCTGGGGGCGGCCGTCGGCTTCGGTCTGACCGCCCTCTTCACCCGCCGGTTGACCCGGACCGAGGACGTGGCGTCGATCCTCATGCTGCTGACGCTGATGCAGGCCGTCTTCGGGCTGATCTGCGCCGGGATCGACGGCGACATGGTCCTGCCCTCCCTGGCCGGGGCGCCCTGGGTCCTGCTGATCGGCATTGCGGGGCTGGTCGCGCATCTCTGCCTCACCAAGGCCCTGTCGCTGGCGCCCGCGGCCCAGGTCATGCCCATCGACTTCGCCCGCCTGCCCCTGATCGCCGCGATCGGCGCCCTGTTCTACGCCGAGGCGCTGGACCCCTTCGTCCTGCTGGGCGGAGCGCTGATCGTCGGCGCGAACTGGATCAACCTTCGTCGCCGTTAGGTTGATAAATTTGTGACGCTACGGCGCACAGGATCACTTTACGCGGCGTTATTGATTGACCGAAAGGCGGCCCGTTTGCGTAAGGTTCTCCTCGATTAGGGACACTTTTCGCACTCGGGGAGGCTGCGTTGAAACACTTTCTGGCCACATCGGCCCTACTTCTGTCGTCCACATCCGCCTTCGCACTCGGCCTCGACCGGTCGGGCCAGGACATCGGCGTCATCTTCGAGGACGGCAACTACGCCCAGCTCAGCTTCGGCTACGTGACGCCCAGCATCAGCGGCAACGACGTGGCCCTGTTCGGGGGCAGCGACACCGGCAACGTGGCGAACGAGTACACGCAGTACGGCCTCGCCTACAAACAGCAGGTCAACGACGAGCTGTCCTTTGCGCTGATCTTCGACCAGCCCTATGGTGCCGACATCGAATGGCCGACCGCAGCCGATGGCGGATCGATCGCCCTCGGCGGCACGCTGGCCAAGGTGGACAGCAGCGCCGTCTCGCTGATCGGACGCTACGAGTTCGACAACGGCATGTCCGTCCACGCCGGTCTTCGCTACCAGACGATTTCGGCGGACGTCGTTCTGGACGGGGCGGCCTACGGCCCGCTGGCCGGCTACTCGACCTCGCTCGAAGAGGACTCGGAACTCGGCTACCTGATGGGCGTGGCCTACGAGCGGCCCGACATCGCCCTTCGCGTGGCGCTGACCTACTTCTCCGAGATCGACTACGAACTCGACACGACCGAAAACAGAGCGCCTTCACTGCCGACGGACGTGACCTCTCCGCAGGCTCTCAACCTCGACTTCCAAACCGGTATCGCACCCGACACGCT
>JAMWZF010000394.1:0-1192 GCA_024304875.1 Paracoccaceae bacterium | reverse complement strand
CGAGTATTCGACGCTCCTCGTCTCGCCCACCGGCTTCGACGCTGCCGTTCCCGGCGATAACTCCAGCCTGACCGACATCGACGATGGCTACGCCTACTCCATCGGCGTCGGCCGGCGGTTCAGCGATGCCTTCGCAGGGCAGATCAGCGTCGGCTACGAACCCGAGGGCGACGATCTCGTCTCGCCGCTCGCTCCGACGAACGGCCAGTATTCCGTGACCGTGGGTGGCGCCTACAGCTTCGACGACTGGACCATCTCCGGCGGCGTCAGCTACGTCTGGCTCGGCGATGCGCAGCCCGAAACCGGCACGCCCGACATGGCCCGCGCCGAGATGACGGACAACAGCGCCGTCGGCGTCGGCCTTCAGGTCGCCTACCGCTACTGACAGCGACGCACCACAGGATCAGCGGCCTCGCCCCCGGGCGGGGCCGTTCTGCTTTGTAGGCGCAAGAACCGGATTGAAGCGCCGGTGCGCCGTGGGCCACATGGCCCCATGACGCAAGCCAGCCTCTCCCCCCGCGCCTGGGCCGAACTGGGCCTCCTCGCCCTCATCTGGGGCGCGTCCTTCCTGTCGATCCGGATCGCGCTGGACGAGATCACGCCGCTTTGGGTCGTGGCGCACCGGGTCGGCTGGGCTGCCTTGATCCTCTGGGGCGTGATCGCCCTGCGCGGTCTGCCGGTGCCGCGGGGCGCCCGCACCTGGGGCGCCTTCGCGGTCATGGGCCTTTTCAACAACGTCATCCCCTTCTCGTTCATGGCCTGGGGGCAGCTGCATATCGAGACCGGGCTGACCTCGATCCTGAACGCCTCGACCGCCGTCTTCGGGGTGCTGGCCGCGGCGCTGGCCTTTGCGGACGAACGGCTGACCCTGCACCGGACAGTCGGGGTCGCCCTCGGGTTTCTCGGGGTCGCGACGGCGATCGGGTTGCGCAGTTTCCTGTCCTTCGATGTCACCTCGCTGGCCCAGCTCGCGGTGGTCGGGGGGACGATCTCCTACGCCGCCGCCGGGGTCTGGGCCCGCAAGACGCTCCGCAGACATCCGCCGCAGGTGGCCGCGGCCGGGATGGTCACCTGCTCGGCGCTGATCGCCCTGCCGCTGGCCCTTGCGCTCGAGGGGCCGCCGGACCTGACGCTCACCGCCGCCACCTGGGGCGCCATCGCCTACTACGCCGGGGTGGCGACCGCGGGGGCC
>JAMWZF010000393.1 GCA_024304875.1 Paracoccaceae bacterium | reverse complement strand
GCGTGGCGGCAGCGGCGTTGAGCTGGGCGTTGAGTTCGACCGGGGTGACCCCGGCGGCCTGGCGCAGGGCGTTCACCCCGTCCAGCATGCGGAACTGGATCTCTGCCGTGTTGCCCGGGTCGATCCGGTAGATCTGCGGCAGGGGCAGCCCGTCGGGACCGAGTCGCGTCTGGGGCGCCGGGGCGCAGGCCGTGGCCACGGCGAGGACGGCAATGAGAAGGGCGCTGCTCTTGAACATCTGTGATCCACCTTTGTCGGACCGGGCTTTATCGCGGCGCGCGTGGCCTTTCAAACCCACATCGGCGTGAAGCCGCTGCAATGACGCGCCTTTGAATTGCGGGTATGGCAACGACGCCATATTTTGACGCCGAAATTCCATAACAGAACAGTCGGGGCGCTACCCATGACGATCAAGACCAAGCTGACCCGCCGCGGGTTCCTTGCCGCCGGTGCGGCCACCGCAGCCTCCGGCGCACTGGCCCAGGCCACTGCCAATTCGACCGAGCTCGAGGGAGAGATCTCGCAGTCCACCCGCCGGAACATCTCGTCCTTCCGGTCGCTGAACTGGCAGCCCTACTTCAGCAATACCCAAGGCGGCGCCATCCTTGTCGATATCCAGTCGCGCGCCCTTCATTACTGGAGCGAGGATCAGAGCCTCTACAAGCTCTACCCGACCTCCGTGCCGCTGACCGACGATCTGACCCGGACCGGCCGGACCGAGGTGGTTCTCAAGGACCCCGAACCCGACTGGCGGCCGACGCCGGCGATGAAGGAACGGAACCCCGAGTGGCCCGACTACATCGGCCCCGGCCCGGACAACCCGCTTGGCACCCGGGCCCTGCACCTCAGCTGGCAGTATTACCGGATCCACGGAACCCACGACACGCGCAAGATCGGGCGCCGGTCGTCCAACGGCTGCATCGGGCTCTACAACGAGCATATCGAAGAGCTGTACGAACTGGCCCAGGTCGGCACTCAGGTGTTGCTGATTTGACGACAGTGGCGCCGTAACGGCGTCATACCGGCGGAATCGTCTAGGCAGCGCGCCGGGAATCCAGCAGAACACGCTCCATGAGGTAGTGAACTTCCCAGCGGACCCTCGAGAACGTGCCGCGGGTAGCGAATGGAGCAAGACATGAAGAAAATCGCGATTTCCGCGGCGGCGCTCGTCATTGGCGCATCCGCAGCCCTGGCTGGCGGCCTCGACGCCCCCATCATGGAAATGCAGCCCGTCGAGATCATCGAGGACACCGGTGGCGGTTCCTCGGGCGCCGGGCTGATCATTCCGCTCATCCTTCTGGCCCTGATCGCGGCCGCCGTGGCGAGCAACGAGTAAGACCTTCTGAAGTCGGGACAACACGACGGACAGTGAAGAAGGGCGATGCCGGGACACCGGCGTCGCCCTTTGCGTTTCCGGTCGGTCCCGGCCGCGGACGGTGGAGCCCGACTTGCGCCTTGACTGCAACAGGTTGCGGCAAAAGCATCGCATACCACGAGGATTCCTGCGGAAATCTTGGTCTGCCCTGTTCTTCGGCGGTAGAGCGTTAGGTGTCAGCGGGCGCAATCGCGCCCATGTACGAATCAATCACCTTCTGGGGGATACCATGAAGAAACTTCTCGCTACCGTCGCCATCGCCCTCGTTGGCACCTCCGCCGTTGCCGGCGGCATGGCCGAGCCCATCGAAATGGCTCCGGTCGAAATCATCGAAGATACCGGCAATGCCTCTTCCTCGGCCGGCCTGATCATCCCGCTGATCCTGATCGCGCTGATCGCCGCCGCCGTGTCGAGCGACGACTGATCCACATCGGATTGATGTCAGGAAAAGGGGTCGCCCGCGAGGCGGCCCCTTTTTCGTTTCAGTCGAGCCAACCCTTGAGGTTCTGCTCGATCACCCCGGACAACGCGTCGATATGCGCCGGATCGTCGTTGAGGCACGGAATGTAGGTGAACTGCTCACCCCCGGCCTCCTCGAAGCTTTCCTTGATCTCTTCGTTGATCTCTTCGAGCGTCTCGACGCAGTCGGCCGAGAAGGCCGGCGCGCAGACGGCGATGTGCTTCTTTCCCTGCTCGGCCAGCTCGGCGACGTAATCGACGGTGTAGGGCTTCAGCCATTCCTCGGGGCCGAAGACGGACTGGAAGGTCGTGACGATCCGGTCCTTCTCCCAGCCCAGCCTCTCGCGCAGCAGGCGCGTCGTCTTCTGGCACTGGCAGTGGTAGGGATCGCCCTCCATCAGGTAGCGTTTCGGCATCCCGTGGTAGGACACGACAAGGATGTCCGGCTCGGAGGCCAGTGCGGCGTATTTGCGTTCGATCGACTGGGCCAGCGCCTCGATGTAGGCCGGCTCCTGGAAATACGGCGGCACCACGCGGGCGATCGGCTGCCAGGTTTCCTCCATCAGCGCACGAAAGAACTGGTCGTTCGCGGTGGCCGAGGTCGCGCCGGCGTAATGCGGGTAGAGGGGGAAGAAGAGGATCCGGCTGCACCCGGCCTCGACCATCTCGCGCACCTTGGACTTGGTCGAGGGATTGCCGTAGCGCATGCAGAAATCGACGATCACATCGTCGCCGTAGCGCGCCGCCATCTTCGCCCGGATCGCCGCGGTCTGGTCCCGGGTGATCGTCATAAGGGGCGATTCGTCCTTTTCGGTATTCCAGATCGAGCGGTAGGCCTCGCCCGAGGAGAAGGGGCGCTTGGTCAGGATGATGAGCTGCAGCAGCGGCTGCCATTTCCACCGGGGGTAGTCGATCACCCGTTTGTCCGACAGGAACTCGGACAAATACCGCCGCATCGACCAGTAGTCCGTCGCGTCGGGAGTACCGAGGTTGGCCAGCAGGATGCCCACCTTCTCGGGCTTGACCGGGGGATGATCGGCGGGGCGCGCAGCGGCGTCTGACATCGGGGCGTCCTGTCGGATGTGATCTTTCATCCCGCG
>JAMWZF010000392.1 GCA_024304875.1 Paracoccaceae bacterium | reverse complement strand
TGGGTCCTTGGCCAGCCGACCCGCGCCCCGCCGTCCCGCGACAGGGAGGCGAGCGAGGTCGAGACCTCGCGCCGGGTCGGCTGGCCAAGGACCCAGTCGATCGGGATGGTCACGCGGATGCCCTTGTCGAAGGACCCTTCGCCGAACTCCTCGGCCGAGACGTCCGTCACGGTGAAGTAGCCGCCCACGGCCCAGCCGTTCTCGAATTCCCGGTCGAGGGTCACGGTCGCGCCGACGTCGCCGGCAAGGTAGCGGCCGACATCGACCTGCCCGAGCCAGCCCGCGCCGAAGTCGTAGTAGGCCGAGACGTGGCCGGTCGCGATCTCGTAGTCCTGGAAGCCGAGGAGCATGTCGTAGTCGCGCTTGGCGACGTAGTTCAGCTCCGCGCCGAGGGCGAGGCGGCTGTCCACGGGCTTCCACAGGACCTCGGTAGAGATCCCGCCGTACATCCTCTCGAGGTAGCCCGCGGTGGCCCGGCCGTAGACGTCGGGCGCCAGGCGGCCGTACCAGGCGAGGGTCAGGTGCTCGATCCCCGGATCGCCCTCGACCGCGTAGATCGACCGGTCGCGGCGGACGGCCGGCAGCGTCGACTCGGCGATGGCTCCGGGGTCGTCGAAGCCGCTGTAGATGCTCTGCCGCACGGCGCCGGAGAAGGTCAGGTTCGGGGTGAACTCGTAGCGCGCCGACAGCTCCACCCCCACCTCGCCGCGGACGGGGTTGTTGCCGTCGAAGAGGCTGAGTTCGAGGTAGGGTGTCAGGCCCCAGGCGAAGCCGCCCTCGAAGGTGCCGGTGTCGGTCAGACCCGCCTCGGGGCCGGCGGCGCCGAAGGCGGTCCGGGCGAGGCTCTGCTCCACCGCGCCGGGCCGGTTCTCCAGCGCCTCGATGTCGCTGCGCCGCACGGTGGCCTGCGACAGGGGCAGGCCGCGGCGGACCGGCTCGAACTGGAAGACCTCGACAGAGCCGGGAGTGGCATTGGTCAGCACCCGCGCCACCCGGCCCATCGCCTGGGCCTCGGACCGGTAGCGGCCGTTCTCGTAGCGGACGCGGATGGTCCGGTCCGACAGGTCGATCCCGCGCACCGCGATGCCGTCGAGGGCCAGCGCCTCGGTCACCGCCTGGCGGATCGTCGCCTCGGGCAGCGCGCCCCGGTCCCAGGTCTGCGCCGCCCGGCCTTCGGGCCCGCGCACGAAGACGGGAAGCGGCGCGCCGTCGAGCCCGGTGCCCGTCGCCCGCGTCGTCGGGTCGAGGATGACCGTGCCGCGCAGGGCGATCTGGGAGCCGTAGACATAGGCGAGGCCGACTTCGTAGTGCGGGCGCGGCCGCCAGGCGAGGCCGACGTTCCAGTCGCTGGCGCGGTCGAAGTCGCCGTTTCGTTGCTCGCGGACGTAGCCGTCCGAGGAATACTCGGCCTGAACCGTGACCGTGTCGCTGACCCGATATTCCAGCCCGCCGAAAAAGGCCGCGTCGCCGCGGAAGAACTGGTCGACGTTCACGTCCCCGCCTTCGCCGCCGGGGATGTAGGCGGGCCGGTCGTCGGCGCCGAAGGGATTGTCGAAGCCGTTCGAGCTGCCCAGCCGCCCCCAGCCGATGCCGCCGGTCACCCGCAGCCGGTCGCCGACCGTCTTGGTCGCGACCAGGTATTCGCCGGAATAGACCCCGGTGCCGAGGAAGTCCTGAAGCCCCACGGCGACGGCGGGGGTGTATTGCCCCTCGTCCAGCAGCCGGTAGCGCAGATCGAAGGACCGGTCGTAGAGCGGGTCCTGCTCGTTGCCTTCCGGCACGTAGTCGTCGTTCCGGCCGTAGCGGAACGATCCCGACAGCCGGGGCGCCACCTGGAAGGTCACCGTGCCCCGCGCCTGCCCCTCGAAGTAGGCCAGCGAGGCGGCGAGCCGTCCGTCCGGGTCCGACAGGGCCGTCGGCATCTCGATCAGGCCGGGCGTGCCGTACAGCGTGTAGGACGACTGCCAGCCGTCCTGCGCCACGGCGGGCGCGGCCCCGGCAAGCGCGGCGAGCGTAAGGCTGGCAAGGCGTTGGCCCGGCATCGTTGCGATCTGTCCCGACAGGTTCTTGGGCCCCACCCTAGAGGAGCCTTGCGCCGGGGGAAACCTGCCTTGCTCGAGATCGGCAAAAGCCCGTCAATCGCGCCGGGGCGCGTCGTCGTAGTCGGGCCTCAGGATGCGGGCAGCATCGCCGTCGGGGTCCTCGTACTGCCGGGCCGACATGGTCCAGAAGAAGGCGACGAGGCCAAGTCCGCCGAGGATCAGCGACACCGGGATGAGAAGGGCGAGCACCTCCATCAGCGCATCCTCAGGGCGTTGACGCTGACCAGGATGGACGAGGTCGACATGGCGATGGCGGCCATGAGCGGCGTCGCGACGCCCGCGAAGGCGATGGGGATGGCCACCGCGTTGTAGGCGGCGGCGAGGCCGAAGTTCTGCAGGATCCGCCGGCGGGCCAGGCGGCCGATGCGCAGGGCCGTGGTCACCGGCGTCAGGTCCTGCGACGTCAGCACCACGTCGGCCGCGACCCGGGCCGCCTCGAGCGCCGAGGCGGGGGCGATGGAGACATGGGCCGCCGCCAGCGCGCCGGTGTCGTTCAGCCCGTCGCCCAGCATCAGGGCCCGGGCCCGGGTGGCGGCGACGATCTTCGCCTTCTCCTCCGGCAGGACCCCCGCCTTCCAGTCCGCGATGCCGAGCCGCTGCGCCAAAGCCGCGACCGGCCCTTCGGCATCGCCCGAGAGCAGCGAGACGGGAAGACCCTCTGCCTGGAGGGCGGCGACCAGTTCGGCGGCACCGGGGCGCAGGCTGTCCTCGAAGGCGAAGGGCACGGGCGCTTCTCCCGCGACGGAGAGGACCGTGCCGCCCTCCGCCTCGCCCGCCCATCCGGCGCGGCCGAGGCGGACGGTCCGCCCCTCCCATGTCCCCTCGATGCCGTGTCCCGGCAC
>JAMWZF010000391.1 GCA_024304875.1 Paracoccaceae bacterium | reverse complement strand
CATCGAGGCCCTCCGCGCCGCCGTCGCCGCCTTCGACCACTGCGACCTCAAGAAAGGCGCCCGCAGCACCGTCTTCTCGGACGGCCTGCCCGGCGCGCGGGTGATGATCGTGGGCGAGGCGCCGGGCCGGGAGGAGGACCGCGAGGGGAAGCCTTTCGTCGGACGGGCGGGGCAACTGCTCGACCGGATGCTGGGCGCCATCGGCCTCTCCCGGACCGCCCCCGCGCCCGAGCAGGCGGCCTACATCACCAATGTCCTCTACTGGCGGCCGCCCCAGAACCGCACGCCCGAGGCGGCCGAGGTGGCCATGTGCCTGCCCTTCCTCGAAAGGCACGTCGCGTTGGCGGACCCGGATGTCCTCGTCCTGATGGGCAACACGCCGCTTCAGGCGCTGACCGGGCGCGGCGGCATCACCCGCGCCCGGGGCCGCTGGACCGAGGCGCTGGGCAAGCCGGTGATCCCGATGTTCCACCCCGCCTACCTCCTCCGCCAGCCGCAGGCGAAGCGCGAGGCCTGGGCGGACCTGCTGGCGCTGAAGGCGCACTTGGGATGAAGGTCGGCGCGATCCTCGCCGCTGTCGCCACCCCCGTCGCGGCCTTCGGCCTGCGGGACTGCCCGAGCCCCGGTCCCGTGGAAGGCCGCCCCGCCTCGGCCCCCGCCCTCGGCCACGAGGCGTAGATGGTCGACCTGCCGCTCCTCCTCGCCTTCATCCCCGCCGCGCTCGCGCTCAACCTCACGCCCGGCGCGGACATGATGTTCTGCCTCGCGCAAGGGGCACGGGGCGGCGCGGCGCGCGGCTGGGCGGCCTCGGCGGGCATCTCCTGCGGCGCCTTCGTCCACGGCCTGCTGGCGGGCCTCGGTCTCGGCGCGCTGATCGCGGCCTTTCCCGCCGCGCTCTCTGTCATTCGCTGGATCGGCGCGGCTTACCTGCTCTGGCTGGCGTGGAGGACGCTGCGGCATCCCATCGCGACGGACCGCCCCGACGTGCGCCCCTCGCGCGCCTTCCGCGACGGGCTGATCGTGAACCTGTCGAACCCCAAGGTGATCCTCTTCATCCTCGCCTTCGTGCCCCAGTTCATCGACCCGAGCCGCCCCGTGCTGGCGCAGTTCCTCGTCTACGGCGCGATCCTCGCGGCGGGGGGCTTCGTCGTCAACGGCCTCGTCGGCGCCTTCGCGGGCCGCATCGGCCGCCGGCTCGCCACCTCGCCCCGGCTGGAACGGGGCCTGCGCTACGGCAGCGCCGGCATCTTCGGCGCGCTGGCGGCCCGGATCGGGTGGGAGGCGCTGGCCCGATGAAGATCGTCGCCGCCTCCGACCTGCACCTGCACCCCGACGCGCGGACGGCCCTCCTGCGGCAGGCCGAACAGGCGGACCTCGTCCTGATCGCCGGGGATTTCGCCAACCAGCACAAGGGGCTGGCCGGCTACGTCGCCCCATTGGAGGCCATCGCCCACAAGGCGCTCTGCGTCGCGGGCAACAACGAGACGGTGGAGGCGCTGCGGGACGCGACCACGATTCCCGTCCTGCACGGCACGGCGGTGGAGACGCACGGCCTGACCATCGCCGGCCTCGGCATGGCAGTGCCGCCCCTGCCGCCGCTGCCCTGGGGCTCGGCCGACCTGACCGAGGAGCAGGCAGCGGAACTGCTGGAGCGGATCGAGGCCGCCGACATCCTGATCAGCCACTCACCGCCGAAGGACAGTGTCGGCCACCATGCCAGCTTCGGCGACCTCGGCTCCACCGCCATCCGCGCGGCAGTCGAACGGCTGAAGCCGAAGCTGCTCCTCTGCGGTCACGTCCACGACAGTTGGGGCGCGCGGGCGATGATCGGCGACACCCTCGTCGCCAATCTGGGCCCGGTCCCGGTGATCTTCGAGGTAGAGACATGAGCGACCGAGAGTTCATCCCCGTCCGCATCGCCGTCCTGACGGTCTCCGACACCCGCACGGTCGAGGATGACAGGTCCGGCCAGACCCTGATCGACCGGATCGAGGCGGCGGGGCACATCCTCGCCGACCGGATGATCCTGCGGGACGAACGGGACGCCATCGCGGACCAGCTGCGGGAATGGATCGACAGCCCGGACGTGGACGTCGTGATCTCCACCGGCGGCACCGGACTTACGGGCCGGGACGTGACGGTCGAGGCGCACCGGGACGTCTACGAGAAGGAGATCGACGCCTTCGGCACGATGTTCACCATCGTCTCGATGAAGAAGATCGGCACCTCCGCCGTGCAAAGCCGCGCCTGCGCCGGGGTGGCGGGGGGGACCTACCTCTTCGCGCTGCCCGGCAGCCCGGGCGCCTGCAAGGACGGCTGGGACGAGATCCTGAGCCATCAGCTCGACTACCGGCACATGCCCTGCAACTTCGTCGAGATCATGCCGCGCCTCGAGGAGCACAAACGCCGCAAATGACGGCGACTCACGCGATTGCGATCCGATTTTTTTCGACAAAACTGGTGACCCGGCCCGTATAACCCCACGATAGGCATGGACGCAGCCGGCGAGCGGGAGGGGCCGCCGCATCGAAAGGTCTGAAAAGGCATGAGATTTCTTCGGCGCTCCCTCGTGGGCATTTTCCTTCTGTCGGTCACGCTGGCGGTGCTCACCCTTGCCGGGCGGACGGTCTACGATGCCGTGGAAGAGCGCCGGAACGCCGAAACCCGGTCCATGCCGCAGCGCGAACGCGTCCTGTCGGTCAACGTCACGCCGGTGACGCCCCAGACGGTCGCGCCCGAGCTGACGGCCTTCGGCGAGCTGCGCAGCACCCGGACGCTGGAACTGCGCGCCGGGGTCGGCGGCACCGTCACCTGGGTCGCGCCCGAGTTCGTCGAGGGCGGCAACGTGACCGCCGGCCAGCCTCTCCTGCGGGTGGACGACGCCGACGCCCAGGCCGCGCTGGCCCGCGCCGAGGCGGACCGGGCCGATGCGCAGGCCGAACTTCGCGATGC
>JAMWZF010000390.1 GCA_024304875.1 Paracoccaceae bacterium | reverse complement strand
GCCACGCCGGACAGCCACTCCAGCTCCGCCTCGCGGGCGAAGCGGTAGGTGAACTGCACCTCGGCATCGCCGCCCAGCATCGCCGCGCCCTCGGCCTCGAGCCCCGCCTGGATCGCGGTCCGAACGGAGCCCACGGCGGCAATCGCCGCAACCCCCAGGGCCAGACAGGCAAGGAAGATGCGAAAGCCGCGCAGGCCCCCGCGCAGTTCACGGCGGGCGATGCGAAAGGCGGCGCTCACTCCGCGGCCTCGGCGCGGGCCTCGCCCTCCAGCCGGCCGTCGCGCAGGCGGATCACCCGGTCGCAGCGGGCCGCCAGTTCGCCCGAGTGGGTCACCAGCACGAGGGTCGCGCCGTGCCGGTCGCGCAACCCGAACAGCAGATCGACGATCGCCCCGCCCGAGGCTTCGTCGAGGTTGCCCGTCGGCTCATCCGCCAGAAGCAGCCTCGGACGCGGCGCCGAGGCACGCGCCAGAGCCACGCGCTGCTGCTCGCCCCCCGACATCTGGCTGGGATAATGGTCCATCCGGTGGGACAGGCCCACGGCCTTAAGCTCCTCCGCCGCCTTGTCGAAGGCGTCCGGATCGCCCGCCAGTTCGAGCGGCGTGGCCACGTTTTCGTGCGCGGTCATCGTGGGAATGAGGTGGAAGGACTGGAACACCACGCCCATATTGCCCCTGCGAAAGCGGGCCAGCGCGTCCTCGTCCATCGCCGTCAGGTCCTCGCCCAGGGCCGTGATCCGGCCCGAGGACGCCTGCTCCAGCCCGCCCATGAGCATGAGGAGAGACGACTTGCCAGACCCGCTCGGCCCGATCAGCCCCAGGCTTTCACCGCCCGCCACCTCGACCGAGATGTCGTGCAGGATGTCGACCCTGCCCGCGTTCCCCATCAGGGACAGGGACACGTCGGTCAGCGACAGGACGGGGTCGGTCATCGGGCGGGTCCTTGAACGGATCGGTTCAGTTTCATGTAAGGGGGTACGGCGGGCACGCAACATCGGATTGGCGACAATTCTCGCGGCGCTGCCCGGTGTCCTCGCGGCCGAGGTCACCATCGCGGCCCTCGGCGACAGCCTGACCCAAGGCTACGGGTTACCCCAGGAGGAGGGCTTCGTGCCGCAGATGCAAGCCTGGCTGGAGGCCGAGGGCGCGGATGTGACCCTGATCAACGCCGGCGTCTCGGGCGACACCACGGCCGGCGGACTGGCCCGGGTGGACTGGACCCTGACCGACGATGTGGACGGGCTGATCGTCGCTCTGGGGGGCAACGACCTTCTCCGCGGGATAGACCCGGCGGTCAGCCGCGAGAACCTCGACGGCATCCTCGCCGCGGCCGAGGCGGCCGGGGTCGAGGTCCTGCTTGTCGGGATCGAGGCCACGCCGAACTACGGCCCCGCCTACATGGAGGCCTTCAACGCCATGTACCCGGACCTGGCCGAGGCCTACGACGTGCCGCTGGTGGCCACCTTCTTCGAAGGACTCCGAGAGGCCTCGACCTCGGAAGCGGGCATCGGCGCCTACATGCAGGCGGACGGCATCCACCCCAATGCCGAGGGGGTCGCCCTGATCGTCGAGGCGATGGGTCCCGCCGTGCTGGACCTGGTCGAGCGGGCGGACTAGCCCATGCCCGGGCGGCTCTTCCTCACCCGCCCGGCGGGAGAGATCGGCGGCGCCCTCGGGCTGACGGACGTGCCGTACCAGGCGCCCCGCCGCAACATCGCCCCCGGTCAGGACGTGCTCGTCCTCACGCCCGAGGGGCCGCAGATGATGCGCTGGGGGATGATACCCGTGGGCCGCAAGAACGCCCGCGGCCGGCCGGTGATGGAGACGATCGTGAACGCCCGCTCCGAGACCGTCTTCGACAAGTCCGCCTTCTCGGGCACCGGGCGAGGCGTGGTGCCGGCGGACGGCTGGTACGAGTGGACGGGTCAGGCGCGGCGCAAGACGGCCCACGCGATCCGCCGGCGGGACGGCGGTCTGCTCTACTTCGCGGCGATCACCGACGCATGGACGGCGCCCGGCGGACGAAGGCTGGCCCAGGTCGCCACGGTGACCTGCGAGCCCAACGCCGACGTCCGGGACGTCCACCACCGCATGGGCGCGATCCTCACCGCGGACCAGGTGCCGACCTGGCTGACCGCGGACGAGGCCACCGCCCAGGCGCTGCTGACCCCCCTGCCCGACGGCACCCTGACCGTCACCGAGGCGAAGGACGTCGACTGGACCGCGCCCTGATCCTTGTCCGTCCCCCCGAATGCCGCGAGACGTCAGTACCTCTCACGCTTGACCAGCTGCTGGTAGGAATAGACCTCGCGGATCGTGCCCGGCGGATCGGGGCGCCAGTTGGGATCCTGGAACAGGCATCCGACCCCGCAGATCTGGCCGGTGGTCATCGTGTCGCTGTCGACGTACCACAGCCGGCCGCCCGGGGTCGCGACATAGCCGTCGATCTCAGAGGACTCGTCGCTCTCCATGTCGAGGGACGAGGGGACCTCGCTGTCGAAATGACGGCTCCAGGTGGAATGGGTGTGATAGCTGGCGATCACGACCATCTTGCTCGGCCAGGGCGGCAGGCGGCAGCTCGCCTCCTGCCCGACGCTGTGGCGGGTCCGGGTCAGCTCGCCGCCGCGATCGTAGCCGATGTAGCCGCAGATTTCGGCATTGATCTCGATCGACCAGGGCTGGATCTCCGAGAAGATCTGCCTGACGTAGGCCAGCTCGTCTCCCGTCCCCGTCGCCTCGCCCGACCGAGGCGCTCTTCGATGCCCGGCACGGCGCGCATGTCCGCGCGGGCGGTCTGGGGAAGGGCAACAGCGGCGGCGAGCGCGAGAAACAGAGGCTTCATGCCTCCTTATCCGCGGTCCCGCCGGCGCAGGACAAGAAAAAACGCGGGCCTTGCGGGCCGGATCAGATCAGGGCGAAGTCCCGGAACCGCCATCGCCGTGGCCGCCGGGGTCCCGGGGCGTTCGGGGCTCTGGGGGCCGGTG
>JAMWZF010000039.1:8609-14073 GCA_024304875.1 Paracoccaceae bacterium | reverse complement strand
GAGCCTCATGCCCCAGATGCCCAAGCCCACCGCCTGCCTCGCCCTCGCCGACGGAACGCTCTTCTACGGCCGCGGCTTCGGCGCCACCGGCCAGGCCGAGGCGGAGCTCTGCTTCAACACCGCGATGACCGGCTACCAGGAGATCATGACCGATCCCTCCTACGCCGGGCAGATCGTGACCTTCACCTTCCCGCACATCGGCAACGTCGGCGTGAACCCCGAGGACGACGAGACGGCGGACCCGGTGGCGGCGGGCATGGTGGTCAAATGGGACCCGACCGCGCCGTCGAACTGGCGCTCGGCCGGAGAGCTCGGCGACTGGCTGGCCAGCCGGGGGCGCATCGGCATCGGCGGCGTGGACACCCGCGCCCTGACCCGGGCGATCCGCCACCAGGGCGCGCCCCATGTCGCGCTCGCCCACGACCCCGAGGGCAACTTCGACATCGAGGCGCTGGTCAGGGCGGCCCGCGCCTTCCCCGGCCTCGTCGGCCGCGACCTCGCCCGGGACGTCACCTGCGCCCAGTCCTACCGCTGGGACCAGACCCGGTGGGCCTGGCCCAATGGCTTCGGAACGCAGGACAGCCCCCGGCACAAGGTCGTCGCCGTGGACTACGGCGCCAAGCGCAACATCCTGCGCTGCCTCGCCTCGGCCGGCTGCGACGTCACCGTCCTGCCCGCCACCGCGACGGCCGAGGAGGTGCTGGCGCATCGGCCCGACGGGCTGTTCCTGTCCAACGGCCCCGGCGATCCTGCGGCGACGGGCGACTACGCCGTGCCGATGATCCGCGACGTCCTGGGCAGGACGGAGATCCCGGTCTTCGGCATCTGCCTGGGCCACCAGATGCTGGCCCTCGCCCTCGGCGCCCGGACGGTCAAGATGAACCATGGCCACCACGGCGCGAACCATCCGGTCAAGGACCTGACCACCGGCAAGGTCGAGATCACCTCGATGAACCACGGCTTCACGGTCGACACCCAGACCCTCCCCCAGGGGGTGTCCGAGACCCACGTCAGCCTGTTCGACGGGTCGAACTGCGGCATCGCGATGTCGGACCGGCCGGTGTTTTCGGTGCAGTACCATCCCGAGGCGAGCCCCGGCCCGCAGGACAGCTATTACCTGTTCGAACGCTTCTCGGCCGCCATGGCCGGCCGGACCGAGGTCGCCTGATCGGCAATCGAGCCCGCGTTAACGCGATGTTAACGCTCCGTTAACCTGTATCCCCCACTTCCGTTAAGGCGCCATGTCGGGGGACGGGATGACGGAACAGACGGCCACGGTGCGGCCCGAACGGATGCGGCCCGCCGCCGCGCCGGGTCAGCGAGGACTGGACCCGGTCGGTCGCGAGCTGGTGCGGCAAGGGGTTCTGTCGACCCGCGCGCTCTTCGACATCGACGCCCGGATCGAACGGACGGACGCACGGCTGGCCGATGCGCTGCACCGGCGGCTCGGCCTGCCGCAGTCCGACATCGCCGCGGCCGAGGCGCGGGTGGCCGGCGCGCTCGTCGTGGATCCGCTGGTCGAGCCGCCCGACCCGGTCCTGATCGCCCGGCTCGGCGCGGCGCGCTGCGCCAGGCTCGGGGTCCTGCCCTGGCGGCGGGCGGGGGGCGACACGGTGGTGCTGACCGCCCGGCCCGAGGTGGCCCGCCGGGCGGCGACCGAGCTCATCGCCGCGCTGGGGCCGATCTCCCTCGCGGTGACGACCGAGGCGGCGCTCAATACCGCGCTGCAACGGGCGGCGCGGTCGGATCTGATCCGCCGGGCCGAAACGGGGGTGGATGCCGAACTGAGCTGCCGGAACTGGCGGCGCGGCCGGGCGGCGGTCCTCATCCTCGCCCTCCTCGGTCTCATCGGCGCGGGCATGACGCTGGCCCCGCAGGCCACGTTCGGCGGGCTGGCGGCGCTGGCGATCCTGACCCTCGTCCTGACCACCGCATTGCGGGCCGCCGCCCTCCTGCGCTTCCTGATCGACCGACGCCGCCCGGCCCCCGCACCCGCGGCGCGCCTCCTGCGGCGGCCGGTCGTGTCGATCCTGGTGCCACTCTACCGGGAGCGGGCCATCGCCTCTCACCTGCTCTCGCGGCTGCGGCGCGTGGACTATCCGCACGAGTGCCTCGACATCTGCCTGGTGCTGGAGGCCGATGACGCTGTCACCCAGGCGACGATCGCGGCCATCCGCCTGCCGCCCTGGATCCGCGCGATCACGGTCCCCGAGGGCACCCTCAAGACCAAGCCGCGGGCGCTCAACTACGCGCTCGAGTTCGCCCGGGGGTCGATCATCGGGATCTACGATGCCGAAGACGCCCCCGCGCCGGACCAGATCGGCAAGGTGGTCGCCCGCTTCGCGGCCGCCCCGCCCCGGGTGGCCTGCCTCCAGGGGGTTCTGGACTACTACAACGACTCGGCAAACTGGATCGCCCGCTGCTTCACCCTCGAATACGCCATGTGGTTCCGGGTCATGCTGCCCGGACTGGAGAAGCTGGGCCTGGTGATCCCCCTCGGCGGGACGACCCTGTTCCTGCGCCGTTCGGTGATCGAGGAGCTGGGCGGCTGGGATGCCCACAACGTGACCGAGGACGCCGACCTCGGCATCCGCCTTGCCCGCGCGGGATACCGGACCGAGCTGATCGAGACCGTGACCGAGGAAGAGGCGAACTGCCACATCTGGCCTTGGATCAAGCAGCGCTCGCGCTGGCTCAAGGGCTACGGGCTGACCTACGCGGTGCACATGCGCCGACCTGCCAGGCTCTGGCGGGACCTCGGCCCGCGGGCCTTTCTCAGGCTGCAGGTGCATTTTCTCGGCACGCTGGTTCAGGTGCTGCTGGCGCCGGTGCTCTGGTCGTTCTGGGCCATCCCCCTCGGCCTGCCGCATCCCGTCACGGGCGCACTCGCCGGGCCCCTGGTTCTGACGCTGGCGGCCGTCTTCGTCACCAGCGAACTCCTGAACGTCACCGCCGCGGCCCTGGCGGTCCGCCGGGCCGGCAAGCCCGGGCTGATGATCTGGGCGCCAACCCTGCACCTCTACTTCCCGCTGGCGGCCGTGGCCGCGTGGAAGGGGCTCTTCGAGCTGATGAGCCGGCCGTTCTACTGGGACAAGACCGCCCACGGCCTCTACCTGCCCCAGCCCGGCGGCGCTACTCGGCGGCCTCCACCGCCTCGGCGTCGAGCTTCAGCCGGGTGACGAAGGCCTTGGAGATATGGTCGCGCAGGGCCGCATAGGCCGCGTCCCCGTCTCCCGCCTCGATCGCCGTGACGATGGTCTCGTGCTCGCGCAGGGTATCGGTGCCACGGCCGTCCGCCGCGATGGAAGTGGTCGCGAGCAGCGCCATCGACCTGTGGACGAGGTCGAGCTGCTGCACGAGGAACCGGTTGTGGCTGGCCAGGTGGATCTGCCGGTGAAAGCGCCTGTTGGCGCGGGCCAGGGCCTCGGGGTTTCGCTCGAGCGCCTTGTCCCGCTCCAGCATGTCGCGCAGCAGGCGCACCTCCTCGGGCGTCGCGTGCTTGGCCGCCAGCCGCGCCGCCAGACCTTCCAGCTCGCCCCGGACGACGTAGAGCTCGGCCAGCTGGTTGTGATCGAGCGAGGCGACGATGAGGGACCGGCCGTCCCGGGTCAGCAGCGACTGGGTCTCGAGCCGTTGCAGCGCCTCGCGGATGGGCGTGCGCGAGACGCCGAAGCGCTCGGCGAGCTCGCTCTCCACCAGCCGGTCGCCGGGCTTGTAGAGGCCGGTGTCGATCGCTTCGAGGATCAGCCCGTAGGCGTCCCTCTGGGAAGCGCGGGGGTCTGTCATGAGTCCTGTCCTCCCGAACCCTTCCTTCCTAAGCCCCCGACGGGGGCCGCGGCAAGTCGCACGACCGTCGCGCGGGCAGGACGCCGGCCGCCAGAAGATGCGTTTTCCTGCCAGAATGAAGCAGAAGGAGCCACGCTTTCGGCTTCGGCAGGGCCCAGATACCCATCTTCGGGTGGACCGGCCGCCACCGGGGGCTCGGTCGGCCCGATGCGGCGGCACGGCGGGGCCGGGAGTGCCACGCCGGCCATTATGTCCCGTTGCGTCCGTCCCGCCCGGCGCTACCTTGCGCGGCATGACCAAGACCACCGACATCCTGATTTCCGGCGGCGGCGTGGCCGGGCTGACCGCGGCGGCGGCCTTCGGCGCGGCGGGCTTTCGCGTGATCTGCGTCGATCCCGCCCTGCCGGTGACCGAGGCCCGGGCCGAGGGGGCGGACCTGCGGACCACGGCGTTCCTCCAGCCCGCGCAGGCCCTGCTGGAGCGGGCGGGTCTGTGGGACGCCCTCGCCCCCCATGCCGCGGCGCTGACCGTCATGCGCATCGTCGATGCCGGCGGGCCGGAGCCGGTGGCCCGCGTCACCCGCGATTTCGAGGCGGCGGACCTGGACCCCGGCCGGCCCTTCGGCTGGAACCTGCCCAACTGGCTGCTGCGCCGCGAGATGGTGGCGCGGCTGGCCGAACTGCCGACCGTCGAGTTCCGCCCCGGGACCGGCTTCGCCGGCCTGACTGCCCGCAGCGAGGCGGCGCTGGTGCGGCTGACCGACGGGGACCGCGTCTCGGCCCGCCTGCTGATCGGCGCGGACGGGCGCGGCAGCCCGGTGCGCGAGGCGCTCGGCATCGGGGTGCGGACGATCCGCTACGGCCAGAAGGCGGTGACCTTCGCAGTCGCCCATGACATTCCGCACGGCAACGTCTCGACCGAGGTGCATCGGACGGGCGGGCCCTTCACCCTCGTCCCCCTGCCCGATCTGGAGGGCCGGCCCTGTTCCGCCGTGGTCTGGATGGAGCGCGGGGCGGAGGCCGAGCGGCTGGCCGCCCTGCCCGAAGAGGTCTTCGAGGCGGAGGCCACCGCGCGCTCCGCAGGGGTTCTCGGCCCACTGACCCTCGTCACCCGCCGCACCGTCTGGCCGATCATCTCGCAACTGGCCGGAGCCATGACCGGCCCCCGCACGGCGCTGATGGCCGAGGCGGCGCATGTGCTGCCGCCCATCGGGGCGCAGGGGCTCAACATGTCGCTGGCGGACCTCGGCTGCCTGCTCGACCTCGCCGCCCAGGCGCCGGACCGGCTGGGCAGTTCCGACATGCTGGACCGCTACGCCCGCCGCCGGCACCCGGACATCATCGCCCGCGTGGCGGGCATCGACGCGCTGAACCGCGCCTCCATGGCCGGCGCGCCGGTCGCCCGCGACCTGCGGGCCAGGGGCATTGAGGCGCTGCACGGCCTCGCCCCCGTCCGCCGGGGCCTCATGCGCCTCGGCCTCGGGGCGCGGGGCTAGAGCACCGTGTCGAGCACCGGCTTCAGCCGCGCCAGAGTGGCGCCGGGGTCCGCCAGCTTGTCGAGACCGAAGAGCCCGATGCGGAAGGTGCGGAAGTCCGGCCCTTCCTCGACCTGAAGCGGCACGCCCGCGGCGATCTGCGCGCCCTCGGCGGCGAAGGCGCTGCCGTTCTGGACCTCGGGC
>JAMWZF010000039.1:0-8599 GCA_024304875.1 Paracoccaceae bacterium | reverse complement strand
CGCCCGGTGCGGCGAAGCCGTCCGCCGCGACCGACCGGATGCCGCGCGCCGCCAGTTCGGCCCGGACCATCCCGCCGAGTTCCCATTGCGCCTCTTCCAGCCGGGCGAAGCCGACCTTCCGGCTCTCGGCCATGGTGTCGCGGAACTGGCGCAGACCGTCCGTCGGCATGGTGGCGTGGTAGGCGTGACCGCCGCCCTCGTAGGCCGCCATGATGTCGGTCCATTTCTTCAGGTCGATGGCGAAGGAGGAGCTCTTCGTCTCGGCCATCCGTTTCGTCGCCCGCTCGGACATCATCACGAGGCCGGCGCAGGGGGTGGAGGACCAGCCCTTCTGCGGCGCCGAGATCAGGACGTCGACGCCCGTCTGCGCCATGTCGACCCAGACGCAGCCCGAGGCGATGCAGTCCAGCACCATCAGCGCCCCGACCTCGTGCGCGGCCTCGGCCAGCGCCGCGATGTAGGCGTCCGGCAGGATGATCCCGGCCGAGGTCTCGACGTGCGGGGCGAAGACGATGTCCGGCTTCTCGGCGCGGATCCGCTCCGCCACCTCCTCGGCCGGGGGCGGCGCGAAGGGAGATGTTGCGGTGTTGCCGGTCCGGCGGGCCATGCAGACGGTGGTTTCCCTGGCGATGCCCGCGGCCTCGAAGATCTGGCTCCAGCGGTAGGAGAACCAGCCGTTGCGGACGATCAGCGCGTGCGCGCCCTGCCCGAACTGCCGCGCCACCGCTTCCATCCCGAAGGTGCCGCCGCCGGGGACGATGGCCACCGCGTGGGCCTTGTAGACCTCTTTCAGGCCGGCGGAGAGGTCGGTCATCACCTCGCGGAAGGCCATCGACATGTGGTTGAGCGAGCGGTCGGTGAAGACGACGCTGAACTCCATCAGGCCGTCCGGATCGACGGGGCTGCGGAAATTGTCGGCGGGCATGGATGGTCCTCCTCTGGTCCCGGACGGGATAGCGCGGCGGAGAGGCGGCGCAAAGCCCCTCTCGATGCGCCCCGCCGCCGCAGCGGTGACAGGGGCCGCGGGGCGGAGTAGTGTCAAGCCCATGCGCACGTCGTCCCAGCCGCTCTCCGCCGTCATCTGGGATGCCCCCGGCATCCTGTCGGGCGGCATCGACCCGTGGCTGCGGGAGAGGCTGGACACCCTGTCGGAGCGCGGCGTGGCGCTGGCCGCGATGGGCGGGGCGGCCCCGCCGGAGGCCGGGATCGACGCGGTTTTCGACGGCCCGCCGGACGTGGACGGCTTCCGGGGCGCGATCGCCGCGCTCGGGTGCGAGGCCGGAGCGGTGCTCTACATCGGGGTGTCAGGGGCCGAGGTGAACGCGGCCGCGAAGGCGGGTCTTCGGACCTTTCTCTACTCGCGCCTCGGGCGGGACGTGCTGAAGCGGCGGCTCGAGGCCTAGAGCGGGCCGGGCCGGCGTTCCTCGCTGAGGAGAACGTTCGCCTCGACCGTGCCGAGGCCCGGCAGGGTCATGATCCGGCGGCGCAGGACCCGTTCGAAATCGGAGATGTCCCGCGCGACCACCCGCAGGCGGTAGTCGAAGAGGCCGAGGACGTGTTCGACCAGCTGCACCTCGGGGATGGCGGTGACGGCGCGCTCGAAGTCCTCGAGGCTGACGCGGCCCTTCGCGGCGAGCTTGACGCCCAGGAAGACCGTGACGCCGAAGCCGAGCGCCTCGCGGTTGAGCTCGAGCCTCGTGCCGCGGACCACCCCCGCCTCGCGCAGGCGCCTCAGCCTCCGCCAGGCGGCGGGCTGGGACAGGCCGACGGCGGCGCCGAGGGCGGCGGCGGAGCGGGCGGCGTCGCGGCTGAGTTCGGCCAGCAGGGCGCGGTCGGTGGCGTCGAGATCGGTCACAGCGGCAGCGCCTCGGTCGATTTCACCGTCGCGACCGTCACCAGCGCCTCCAGCTCGGCGATATGCGGGAGGGACAGGATGCTGTCGCGGTAGAGGGCCTGGTAGTGGCCCATGTCGCGGGCGATGACGTTCAGGCGCACGTCGACCCGGCCGAGGAAGGTCTGGATCTCGGTCACCTCGGGGATCGCGCGGGCGGCGGCGATGAAGCGGTCGAAGGCGTTGGGGTCGGTCTTGTCGAGGCTGAAGCGCAGCGAGACGGCGACGGTGTAGCCGAGCGCGCGCCAGTCGATCTCGGCGGTGCGGGCCGTCAGGATGCCCCGGTCGGTGAGGCGGGCCAGCCGCCGGGCGGCCTTGAGCGCGGGCACGCCCGCCCGCTCGCCAAGGTCGGCTGCGCTGGCGGCGGGATCGGCCTGAAGCTGGCGCAGGAGGCGGCGGTCGAGATCGTCAAGCATGAAAATTTCATTAACAACCCGGCATGCGAATGGCAACGCAGGTTTCAGCGGCATTTTTTGCCAGTCCAACCCTCGCCTTCCTGCCGGTCTCCCCTCATAACCGCCCCCGGATCAACCAAAGACGAAAGGACCGCCCGATGCGCGTCTATTACGACCGTGACTGCGACGTGAACCTGATCAAGGACAAGAAGGTCGCCATCCTCGGCTACGGCTCCCAGGGCCACGCCCATGCGCTGAACCTGCGCGACAGCGGCGCCAAGAACGTGGCGGTCGCGCTGCGCGAGGGCTCGCCGTCGAAGGCGAAGGCCGAGGGCGAGGGCCTGCAGGTCATGGGCATCGAGGAGGCTGCCGCCTGGTGTGACCTGATGATGTTCACCATGCCCGACGAGCTTCAGGCGGAAACCTGGCGCAAGCACGTCAAGGACCACCTGAAGCCCGGCTCGGCCATCGCCTTCGCCCACGGCCTCAATGTCCACTTCGGCCTGATCGAGGCGCCCAAGGAGGTCGACGTCATCATGATGGCGCCGAAGGGTCCCGGCCACACGGTGCGCGGCGAATACGTCAAGGGCGGCGGCGTGCCCTGCCTCGTCGCGGTGCACAACGATGCCACGGGTAAGGCGATGGAGATCGGCCTGTCCTACTGCTCGGCCATCGGCGGCGGCCGCTCGGGCATCATCGAGACCAACTTCCGCCAGGAGTGCGAGACCGACCTCTTCGGCGAACAGGCGGTGCTTTGCGGCGGCCTCGTGGAACTGATCCGCATGGGCTTCGAGACGCTTGTCGAGGCCGGCTACGAGCCCGAGATGGCCTATTTCGAGTGCCTGCACGAGGTGAAGCTGATCGTGGACCTGATCTACGAGGGCGGCATCGCGAACATGAACTACTCGATCTCGAACACCGCCGAGTACGGCGAATACGTCTCCGGCCCGCGCATCCTGCCCTACGACGAGACCAAGAGGCGGATGAAGGAGGTTCTGACCGACATCCAGACCGGCAAGTTCGTCCGCGACTTCATGCAGGAGAACGCCGTCGGCCAGCCGATGTTCAAGGCCACCCGCCGCCTGAACGACGAGCACCAGATCGAGCAGGTGGGCGAGAAGCTGCGCGCGATGATGCCTTGGATCAGCGCCGGCAAGCTGGTGGACAAGGCCAAGAACTGAGGCCCTGCCCGGAACAGGCGAGAGACCTTACCCGCGGGTAAGGTCTCTCTTTGTTAACAAAGGGTTAAGAACCCCTGGTGCCTTTCGGCACCGTACTGGTTAACGGAACGGCTGCGGCCCGGGGCCGTCCTTGGCGAGGGACGACTTGGGCTTGCTGTGGTCGTACATGCGGTTTTCGACGCGCTTCTTGCTCCACAGCGCCACGAAGATCGCGGCGATCATGGTGAAGAGCGCGAGGGCGGGGAGAAACCAGCCGGTGTCCATGGAACTTTCCTGTCGATTGGGGCGGATCGCGTTACGTCTTCGTTCGAAAACCGCCGCGGCGAGATTTCGTTCCACGTCTGACGCCAGAGTGAAGCAGTTTCCAAGCGACATGACCCCATGACCACCCAACCGACCCCCGCAAACTGGCTCTCGATCCTCGCCCTCGGTCTGATCTGGGGCGGAACCTTCATGGTCGTCTCCATCGCTTTGGAGGGATACGGGCCGGTCACAGTGGCGGCGGCGCGCACGACGCTTGGCGCGGTGGCGCTCGCGGGGCTGACGCTGGCCCTGCGCCGGCCGATGCCTGCCCCGGCCCCCGGGCTCTGGCGGTACATCCTGGCGATCGGAGCCCTGTCCTCGGCCCTGCCCTTCTTCCTGCTGAGCTGGGGCCAGCAGTACGTCCCCTCGGCCTTCGCCGGCATCTCGATGGCGGCGCTGCCGCTCTTCGTCCTGCCGATGGCGCATCTGTTCAGCGACGAGGCGCTGGAGGGGCGCAAGGCGGTGGGGGTGCTGATCGGCTTCTGCGGGGCCCTGGTGCTGATCGGGCCGGGACTGGCGCAGATCGGATCCGGGTCCGAGCCGCTGGCGCAGCTGGCCTGCCTCGGCGCGACGGTGTCCTATGCCACCGCCTCGATCCTGACCCGGCGCTGTCCGCCGGTGGACCCGGTGACGCTGTCGGCCCTCACCCTCGGCGTCGGCGCGGCGATCCTGATGCCGATCCTTCTGCTGACGGAAGGAGTGCCGGAGTGGACCGGGGGGCGGTCCGGCTGGGCGATCCTGTTCCTCGGTCTCGTGCCGACGGGGCTGGCGGCGCTGCTCAGGATCAGCGTGATCCGGTCCGCGGGGTCGGTCTTCATGACGCTGGTGAACTACCAGGTCCCGGTCTGGTCGATGGTCTTCGGTGCGCTGGTCCTGTCCGAGGCGCTGCCGCTGCGGTTCTTCATCGCGCTGGCCATGATCCTGACCGGCCTCGGCGTCAGCCAGAGCCGCGCGATCAGGGGGCTGATGGTGCCGCGGGCCTGAGGCCTAGCCGCCGAGGGACGTATCGGCGTCGGGCACCTCGGTGCACCAGGTGTCGCCCTGCCTCTCCCAGACGGCGGTGCGGACCTCGGCCGCGACGGTGATGCGGCCCGGCTCCCGGATGATCGCACCTGTCGAGAGGATCGACAGGAACAGGGCGAGGGCTTCGGTGGTCAGGCACATGGCGCGGGCCTTGGCAGAGGAACGGGGCGATCCGTCAAGGATAGCGCCTCTGCGCCGTCCGGCCCGCTAACGCGTGGTCACGGTCGTGTGCGGGCGGTGCTTTCCCGCGCTGGTGCCGCCGCAGGACGCAGCCTGCCCTCAGATCAGGCCGCGCAGATATTCCATCTCGGCGTATTCGCCGCCCGTGGTCCAGCCGGCGTCGAGAAGGTCGATCAGCAGCTGGACCAGCGACCGGTCCGCGTTCGCGATCTGGCGCATGGTCCCGTCGTGGCGGGTGCGCATCTTGGTGACGTAGTGGTGGGTGACGTCGTCGCTGTCGGTCCAGTGGGCCGATTGCAGGCGCTGGAAGATCTTCTTCAGCCGCGGCGGGTTGTTCCCGATCCGCACGCAGAAGTCGGCCAGCCCTTCCTCGTCCATGTTCGCGGTGAGACCGAAGCTGCCCCACCGGAACCGGTTGCAGACGAACTCGGCGTCGTTCTGCATGTAGATGGTGAAGCCGTGGGCGGCGACGAAGCCCACCTTGACGCTGTCGAAGCCGGACCGCAGGTCGAGCCAGCTGACCGGATCGAAGGTGAAGGCGTAGTTCGTGCGGCTGATGCCGCGCGGCCAGTACCGGCAGGGCGAGCCGAAGCTGTTGACCTCGATCCCGGTGATCGAACTGTCGCCGAGGGCAAGGGCGCAGGCGGTCAGCGCGTTGGAGGTCACGAGGTTGCCCTGGCTGTGGCAGTAGATCTTCAGCGCGATGCGCTGCTGGGCCGGCAGGGTGACGAGGTACTGGTAGAGCGAGAAGGTCGCCGGGTTGTCGGCGATCAGCCGGCCGACGAAATCGACGAGCGTGAGGCCGGGCTGCCGTGCGGCGGCGGACTGGTGCGCCGACTGCACGATCGACCGCCAGCCCGCCATGCCCTGGGTCAGCGGGGCCGTCATGTTCAGCTTGTCCGTGATGCACTGGCCGAGGTCGAGCCAGAAGCCGTCGGTCCGGTTGTAGATGCCCACCACCGGGCAGGCCTGAAGCAGCGACAGCCCCCGGGCCGAGGCTGCGTGATCGGCGCCGGTATTGGCCATGCCGTTGACGAAGACGACCCGGCGGGTCGGATTGAACCAGGTGTTCTGGGTGGCCTCGGGCGAGGTGTAGAGCCCGAATTCGCCGTCCTGTGACGGATTGCCCGCATTGGAGCGGATGGTGGGAGCGCGCATGGCGGAATGACTTTCGTGCAAAATGACCTTGCGGTCAGAATAGCACCGAAAGCCATGCACGCCGCAAGAGACAGCGTGCCCCCGGGGTCAGGCCACCGCCTGCACCTCGGCGACGATCCCCTCGATCACCTCGGCGAGAAGCCCCTCGTCCTCGGCCTCGCCCATGACGCGGATCAGCGGTTCGGTCCCGGACTTGCGGATCAGGAGCCGGCCGTGCCCGCCAAGCCGCCCCTCGGCGGCGGCGATGGCGCTTTGCACGGACGCGGCCGACAGCGGGTCGGCCCCGGCGTCGTAGCGGACGTTGCGCAAAAGCTGGGGCACGCGGTCGAAGATGCGGCTGAGCTCCGAGGCCCGCTGCCCCGTCCCCACCATCGCGGCGAGGAACTGCAGGCCCGCCAGCAGGCCGTCGCCGGTGGTGGCATAGTCGGTCATGACGATGTGGCCCGACTGCTCGCCGCCGAGGTTCCACCCGCCCGCGCGCATCGCCTCGACGACGTAGCGGTCGCCGACCTTGGTGCGCTGAAGGCGCAGGCCCTGTCCTTCGAGGTAGCGCTCCAGCCCGAGGTTGGACATGACGGTGGCGACGAGGGTGCCGTCCTTCAGCCGCCCTGCCTCGGCCCAGCGCGAGGCGAAGAGCGCCATGATCTGGTCGCCGTCCGCCACCTGCCCGGTCTCGTCGAGGATCATCACCCGGTCGGCGTCCCCGTCGAGGCAGATGCCGACATGCGCGCCGTGGCTGACGATGGTTTCCGCCGCCGCCTGGGTGTCGGTGGACCCGCAGCCGGCGTTGATGTTGAGGCCGTTCGGCGAGGTGCCGACCGGGATCACCTCGGCGCCCAGTTCCCACAGGACCTCGGGCGCGACCTTGTAGGCGGCCCCGTTGGCGCAGTCGATCACCACCTTCAGCCCATCGAGGCGCACCCCCTGGGGCAGGGTCTGCTTGACCCGCTCCATGTAGCGGAAGCGGCCGTCGTCGATCCGCCGGGCGCGGCCGATGTTGACCGCCTGCGCGGGGGCCAGCGCCTCCTCGAGCAGCGCCTCGATCTCGGCTTCCGCCTCGTCCGAGAGCTTGAAGCCGTCGGGGCCGAAGAACTTGATCCCGTTGTCCTGGTGCGGGTTGTGGGAGGCGCTGATCATGATGCCGAGGTCCGCCCGCATCGAGGTGGTCAGCAGGCCCACGGCCGGCGTCGGCACCGGGCCGAGGAGAAGGACGTTCATCCCCGTCGAGGTCAGCCCCGCCGTCAGCGCGTTCTCGAACATGTAGCCCGAGAGGCGCGTGTCCTTGCCGATCACGACGCGGTGCCCGTTGGACCCGTCGTTGCGGAAGTACCGCCCCGCCGCTGCCCCGAGTTGCAGGGCCATGTCGGCCGTCATCGGCCAGGTGTTGGCGGTTCCCCGGACCCCATCGGTCCCGAACAGCTTGCGGCTCATCTACTCGTCCTCGTCCAGCGCCGCCTGGAGGCGCAGGGCCTGGGCGGTCTCGTATGTGTCGTGGACGCGCAGGATATGCGCGCCCTTCGCCGCCGCGAACAGGGCCACGGCGACCGATCCGGCCATCCGGTCCTTGGCCTCGGGCGCGCCGCCGATCTCTCCGATGAAGCGCTTGCGCGAGGCGCCGACAAGAATCGGCAGTCCGAGCGCAGCATATCGTGGCAGGGCGCGCAGCAGGCTCAAATTGTGTTGCGCCGTCTTACCAAACCCGATGCCGGGGTCGAGGATGACGTGATCGCGCGCCACGCCCGCCTCCAAAGCGGCGGCAATCCGCTGCTCCAGGTGATCGTGGACCGCCGCCACCACGTCCTCGTAGCGCGCGTGGTCGTTCATCGTCTTGGGGTCGGCGACGGAATGCATGAGGCAGATCGGGACCCGGCGGCCGGCCGCGAGCGGCAGCATGTCCGCGTCGTAGCGCCCGGCGGTCACGTCGTTGATCATGTCCGCGCCCGCGTCGAGCGCCGCCTCGGCCACCGCCGCCTTGCGGGTGTCGACGCTGATCGGGGTGGCGATGCCGGCGCTCCGGATGCCCTCGATCACCGGGACGACCCGGGCGATCTCTTCGCCCGCGGGCACGTCGTCCGCCCCGGGCCGGGTACTCTCGCCGCCGATGTCGAGGATGTCGGCCTCGGCGGCCATCGTGCGGGCGCGGTCTATGGCTTTGGCGGCCTCTCTCAGGTCCCCGCCGTCCGAGAAGCTGTCGGGCGTGATGTTGAGGATGCCCATGACGCGGGGGCGATCAAAGGTCAGGCCGAGAAGGGGCGCAGGCGTCATGGGTTCGGCTCCTGCCGGGTCGGCACGGCGGCCTCCGGGGCCTCCGCGCCCACCACCACCAGTTCCGAGGCGCCCATCAGGCCGGCGAACCAGGCCACGAGGGCCAAGGGATCGCTTTCGGACGGCCCCTCCACCGCATCGAGCACGATCTTGGAGGGCGCCCAGACGCTGACCTGCCCGTGCCGCAGGGCCCAGTCCAGCTC
>JAMWZF010000389.1 GCA_024304875.1 Paracoccaceae bacterium | reverse complement strand
TACCCCGCCGCGCCGTCGCCGGAAGGGGCCTTGTCGCCCCGGATCGCGATGGGATTTGCAAGCGCGCCCCCGGCACCACAATATGGCCGGAGGAGACGCTGGGGGAGGCACCGATGGGCTGGATGCGCGACGAGACCGGGCTGGAGAAGCGGGCGGCCAACTTCGTGCCGCTGACGCCGCTCAGCCACCTGCACCGGGCGGCGGACCTGTTCCGGGACCGCGAGGCGCTGACCTACGGGCCGATCAGCCGGACCTACGGCGAGTATCGCGACCGGGTCACCCGCCTTGCCTCGGCCCTCGCAAAGGCCGGGGTCGCGCCGGGGGACGTGGTTGCGACCCTTCTGCCCAACATCCCGGCCCAGTCCGAGGCCGCCTTTGCCGTACCCGCCTGCGGCGCGGTGCTCAACACCATCAACATCCGTCTCGACGCCGACACGGTGGCCTACATACTGGACCACGGCGAGGCCAAGGTCCTGATCGTCGACAGCCAGTTCCTGCCCGCCACGATGGAGGCCATCGCGCGGATGGAAGGTCCTGCCCCGCTGGTCATCGAAGTCCCCGACGAGGTCGCGGGCATCCCCGCGATGGGCGAGCAGATGGACTACGAGGACTTCCTCGCCACCGGCGATGCGGACTTCGCCTGGATCTGGCCGCAGGACGAGTGGGAGAGCCTGGCGCTCAACTACACCTCGGGCACCACGGGGCGGCCCAAGGGCGTGGTCTATCACCACCGGGGCGCCTACCTGAACACGCTGGGCACGCCGATCACCTGGTCGATGACGCTCTACCCCCGCTACCTGCAGATCGTGCCGCTGTTCCACTGCAACGGCTGGTGCCACACCTGGATGCTGCCGGCGCTGGGGGGCACGGCGATCTGCTGCCGGGATATCACCGCCGCCGCGATCTACGCGGCCATCGCGGACAAGGGGGCGACCCATTTCGGCGGCGCGCCCATCGTCCTCAACATGCTGGTGAACGCGCGCGACGAGGTGCGCCGGCCCTTCGATCACACCGTCCAGGTCTTCACCGCCGGCGCCCCGCCCCCGGCCGCCACGCTGCGCGCGATCGAGCCGCTCGGCTTCAACGTCACGCAGGTCTACGGCCTGACCGAGACCTACGGGCACATCACCGAATGTCTCTGGCAGGGCTGGGCCTGGGACGACCTGCCGGACGAGGAGCGCTATGCCATCAAGGCCCGCACCGGCGTCGCCCAGCCGATGGCAGAGGAGGTCGTGATTCTCGATCCCGAGACCATGGCGCCGGTCCCCCGCGACGGGGAAAGCCGGGGCGAGATCATGATGCGGTCGAACACCGTGATGAAGGGGTACCTCAAGAATCCCAAGGCCACCGAGGAGGCCTTCGCCGGCGGCTACTTCCATTCCGGCGACATCGCCTATGCCCACCCGGACGGCTACCTGAAGATCGCCGACCGGGCGAAGGACATCATCATCTCGGGGGGCGAGAACATCTCTTCGGTCGAGGTGGAGGAGGCGCTGATGCACCATCCCGACGTGCTGCTCTGCGCCGTGGTGGCGAAACCCGACGACAAGTGGGGCGAGGTGCCCTGCGCCTTCGTGGAACTGAAGGAGGGGCGAGAGGGCGACGAGGCCGCGATGATCGCCTTCTGCCGCGAGCGGCTTGCCGGGTTCAAGACGCCCAAGCGGGTGGCCTTCATGGAGCTGCCCAAGACCTCGACCGGCAAGATCCAGAAATTCGAGCTGCGCAAGGTGGCGGCCGGGCTCTAGGGGGCGCTGCCCCCCGGCCCTCGCGGGCCTCCCCCCGGGATGTCTGAGGTCCAGAGAAACCGGGGCGGGCCGCCTCTTTCGCCTCTTTTCGCCATAAATACCTCGGGGGAGCCGAAGGCGGGGGCGGAGCCCCGAAAAACACGGCAGGCCGAGGATTCCCAACCCCAATTCAGCCTGTTAAGGTCACGCCAATGACAAGGGGCGGGACAGCCCGGGCGGTATGACGGCACTGACGAAATACGCGCGGCTGGAAAGCGGCGGGATCTGGCGTCCGGGCGGAGAGGCCCAGCGGCGCGACGTCGTCGTGTCCTTCGGAGACGCCACCCTCGTGATCTCGGACACCGCGGGACGGCCGCTCACCCACTGGTCGCTGCCGGCCGTGGACCGGACCAATCCCGGAACCCGTCCCGCGATCTATTCCCCCGACATCGACGGCGGGGACGAGACCCTCGAGATCGAGGACGACACGATGATCGAGGCGGTGGAGACGGTGCGCCGGTCGCTTGCCCGGTCGCGGCCGCGGCCGGGGCGGCTGCGCTGGGTCGGGCTGGGGCTGTCGGCCCTCGCGGTCATCGCCCTGGCCGTCTTCTGGCTTCCGGGGGCGATCACCCGGCAGACCCTGAACGTGGTGCCGCTGTCCAAGCGGTCCGAGATCGGCGCGACCCTCCTCGGTCACGTGCAGGCCCTGACCGGACCGGTCTGCCGCACTCCCCAGGGCCGGCAGGCGCTGAGCCGGCTCCAGACCCGGGTTCTCGGCACCGGCTTCGCCGGACAGATCGTCATCCTGCCCTCGGGCCTGGCCGGGCCGATCTATCTGCCCGGCGGGATCATCGCCCTGAACCGCAGCGCGGTCGAGGATCCCGAGGATCCGGCCGTCACCGCCGGCCATGTCGTGGCCGCGGCGGCCACCGTGCGGGTCCAGGACCCGTTGGAGCCGCTCCTGCGGCAGGCCGGCCTGCGCGCCACCCTGCGCCTGCTGACAACGGGCGACCTGCCGCCCGGGACGCTGAACGACTATGCCGAGGTCGTGGTCGCCGCGCGCCCCCCCGCGGTGCCGGACGAGGAGATGGTCCCGACCTTCGGCAATGCCCTGGTGCCCACCACGCCCTATGCCTATGCGGTGGACCTGACCGGAGAGACCGTCCTCGGCCTGATCGAGGCCGATCCGATGGCGGGCCGCGAGGTGCCGCAGATCCTGTCGGACGGCGACTGGGTCGCCCTTCAGGGCATCTGCGGGCAATAAGGCGCGCCCCCGCC
>JAMWZF010000388.1 GCA_024304875.1 Paracoccaceae bacterium | reverse complement strand
ACGGGCGTTCTGTCCATCGCCGGCTGATCCCATCGCCGGCTGATCGCGGCGTCGCGTGGGCTTTGCCCCACCTGGTCTGCTCCTCGACACCGACCGACCCCGCGCCCGGCCCGCCGGAGCGCCGACGCGTTTTTTGGCCAGAATGAAGAGGGAGGCGCCGCGCTCCTCACTTCAGTGTGGCAACAAGACGTTTGCCGCTCGGTGCCTGTGCCGCGCCGCGCCGCCGTTCGACAAGCCCCAAGGCGGGTCCGGACCCACCGCCCCTTGTCAAAGCGGGCGGGGCGGGGTATCTGCCCGCCAATCTCCCCGACATGACCGGCCCTGAAGAACACCACGGCCCTCGTGTCTCTCGGAACCAGTGAATCGCGGCCGGCATCCCCGGCCCAGACCAGACGAAGGAACGGCCTCATGGCGAAACGGTGGTATTCGGTCAGCGTCCTCTCGAACTTCGAGAAGAAGATCGCCGAGGCGATCCGCACCTCGGTCGAGGAGAAGGGATTGCAGGACGAGATCGACGAGGTCCTGGTCCCGACCGAGGAAGTCATCGAGGTCCGCCGCGGCAAGAAGGTCACGACCGAGCGCCGCTTCATGCCCGGTTACGTTCTCGTGCACATGGAGATGTCCGACGAAGGCTATCACCTCATCAACTCGATCAACCGCGTCACCGGCTTCCTTGGCCCGCAGGGGCGCCCGATGCCGATGCGCGACGCCGAGGTGAACGCCATCCTGAACCGCGTTCAGGAGGGCGAGGAGGCCCCGAAGCTGATGATGTCCTTCGAGATCGGCGAGAAGGTGAAGGTCAACGACGGACCCTTCGAAGATTTCGACGGCACCGTGGAGGAAGTCGACGACGACAACCAGCGCCTGAAGGTCACCGTCTCGATCTTCGGCCGCGCTACCCCGGTGGAGCTGGAGTTCACGCAGGTGTCGAAGCAGGGCTGAGGCCTGCGCGACAGCATGGAGGGGCGGCCCGTTTCGGCCGCCCTTTTTCTTTCGGGGGGGCGGCTTCCCAGTCAGCTCAGATGCGTGCCGAAGAAGGCCAGCGTCCGCTCCCAGGCCAGCTCCGCCGCGTTGGGGTCGTAGCGGGGCGTGGTGTCGTTGTGGAAGCCGTGGTTCACGTCCGGGTAGAAGTGGACGCTGAACTCCTTGCCGTTCTCCTCCAGTGCCGCGCCGTAGGCTTCCCAGCCCGCGTTGATCCTCTCGTCGAGGCCGGCGTAGTGGATCATCAGCGGCGCCTCGATCGCGGGGACGTCGGCCACGTCCGGCTGGCGGCCGTAGAAGGGGACCGAGGCGCCGAGGTCCGGGTAGGCCACCGCCAGAGCGTTGCAGACCCCGCCGCCGTAGCAGAAGCCCACCGCGCCGACGCGCGCCGTCGTATCCTCGTGATCGCGCAGGAACTCGAAGGCGGCGAAGAAGTCGGCCATCAGCCTGGCGCCGTCCATGCTGCCCTGCATCTCGCGCCCTTCCTCGTCGTTTCCGGGATAGCCGCCGAGGGGCGACAGCCCGTCCGGCCCGAAGGCGAGGTAGCCGGCCTTGGCCGTCCGGCGGACCACGTCCTCGATATAGGGGTTGAGGCCCCGGTTCTCGTGGATCACCAGAACGGCAGGCAGGGGGCCGGTCGCGCCGGCGGGCCGGGCCATCAGGCCGCTGATCTCGCCATGGCCCTCGGGGCTGTCATAGGTCGCTGTCATCGTCTCGATGTCGGGGTCGTCCGCGGGGACCTGCTGGGCCAGGGCGTAGTTCGGCTGAAGCTGTTCGAGGATCGTCGCCCCCGTCACCCCGGCGGCGGCGTATTTGCCGGCCCGCGCGATGAAGTCGCGCTTGGACATCTTGCCGTGCACGTAGCCGTCGAAGATCTCGAGGATGCGCTGGTCGAAGTCGCGGGCGGATTTGCGGGGGGCTTGGCCGGTGTCGGGCATGGGGCTGCAGGTCCTCTCTGGCAGGGGTGACCCGGTCACGCTAACACGAGGGAAGCGCCGGGCCGGGCATCACGTCTTCGGGACCGGTCCCGCGAAAGAGGAAGACCGCCCGATGACCAAGGTCCAGGGATCCTGCCACTGCGGCGCCGTCCGCTACGAGGTGGAGCCGGTCTTCACCGAGATCACCCAGTGCGATTGCTCTCTTTGCTTGAAGAAGAACGCGCTGATGACGGCCGTGCCGAAGGAGGCGCTGACCCTGCTGACCGACTGGAACGAGATGACCGAGTACAACTGGAACACGCGGATCGCGCGGCATTTCTTCTGCAGGACCTGCGGGATCTATACCTTCCACCAGAAACGCTCGGCCCCCGACCACTACGGGATCAACATCCGCACCCTCGAAGGGGTGGACTGGACCGGCGTGCCGGTGCGGCAGGCATCGGGGTCGGGCATGTCCGTCGAGGCCGCCGATCCGCGCCCCGACTGGTCGGGGCCGCGGGCCTAGCGTCGCCGGCGGAGCGGGGCGAGGATGCGGCGGTCGGCGAGGGCTGCGACGGTCACCGCCAGAACGGCGAGGCAGAGCGCCCATTTCGTGGTGGCCTCCATGGCGCCCTCGATCTGGAGGGCGTGGACCACCGTGGCGACCACGACGGCCAGCGCCAGCGCGTTGTGGACCAGCGGCCAAGCCGTCCCGATACGGCGTCGCAACAGGACAAGCAGAGCCGTCAGCACGATCCCCCAAAGTGCCGTGACCCCATAGACCGAGAACGGCGTGGGCGAGACCAGCAGCAGCGCGTCCAGCGTGTCCGGCGGGCTGGTGATATAGAGCCCGCCGACATGCGTGAGTGCCGCGATGACCAGAAGCGTCCCGATCCGCCGGTGCCAGAGCCGCGCCACGCGCGGCGTCAGGCCGGGCAGGCGCCCCGCGCCGAGGAGCGGCTGGATGAGGAACAGGGACAGGCAGAGGATGCCGGCGAAGCCACCGACGATGTAGGCCGCCCCGCGGTATTGGAGGTAAGGCGAGAAGGCCGCCAGCAGCACGGGCACCCCCGCGCCGAGGCCGAGTGCGGCCCAGGTCAGGCTTGAGCGGGCGCGGGGCAGGGGGCGGCTCAGGCC
>JAMWZF010000387.1 GCA_024304875.1 Paracoccaceae bacterium | reverse complement strand
CTTCTACCATGTGCAGAAATATCTGGTTGCGCCGGCGGCACTGCCCGAGCACCTGACCTGGTTCAAATGGGAGAGCTACGCGACGTGGCTCTCCGGCGCGGCGCTGCTGATGGTCGTCTACTGGGTCGGGGGCGAGCTTTACCTGCTCGACCCGACGCGCGCGGACCTCGCCCTCTGGCAGGGCATCGTGATCTCGGCGGCAACCATCGCGGTCGGCTGGCTGCTTTATGACTTTCTCTGCAAGAGCCGCCTCGGAGACCACCCCACGGCCATGATGATTGTCCTTTTCGCGATCATCGTGGCGATGTCCTGGGGTCTCAACCAGGTCTTTACCGGGCGGGCCGCCCTGCTTCACCTCGGCGCCTTCACGGCGACGATCATGTCGGCCAACGTCTTCTTCATCATCATCCCGAACCAGAAGATCGTGGTGGCGGACCTCAAGGCCGGGCGCACGCCCGATCCCAAGTACGGCAAGATCGCCAAGCTGCGCAGCACCCACAACAACTACCTGACCCTGCCGGTCGTCTTCCTGATGCTGTCGAACCACTACCCGCTGGCCTTCGCCACGGACACGGCGTGGATCATCGCCGCGCTGGTGTTCCTTCTGGGGGTCACGATTCGTCATTTCTTCAACACGATGCACCGAAAGGGTCCGATGCTCTGGTGGACCTGGGCCGTGACGGTGGGCCTCTTCATCGTGATCGCCTGGCTGTCGACCGCGCCGATGGCGGAGAGCTGGGAAGAGGCCGAGGCGCGGGAGATGACCCCCTTCGAGACCCGGATGGCCAGTGCGGAGGGCTTCGACGCCGCCTCCCAGGCGGTCCTCGGCAACTGCTCGATGTGCCACAGCCGCGAGCCGGTCTGGCCCGGCATCCTGCACCCGCCCAAGGGCGTGATGCTCGACACGCCGCAGGAGATCGCCCGTCATGCGGAGGCGATCTACCTGCAGGCCGGCGTGACCCACGCCATGCCGCCGCCGAACGCCGTCCAGATGGACCCCGCCCTGCGCGCCGAAATCCGCGCCTGGTACCGCGCGGCGACCTCCGGCTAGTTGCGATCCATTCTCATTCCAGTTGACTTTTGCGAATGCCTCGCAATATTGAAGGTGTGACCAACCCAGAGCGCCCCATGCCCCTGACCCGCCGGACCCTGCTGTCCGCCCTGCCCGCCCTCGGCCTCACCGCCCTCGCCCCGCCCCTGCGGGCGCAGGCGCCGTTGTCGGTCGTCGCCACCACCGGCATGATCGCCGACGCGGCCCGGGTCATCGGCGGCGACGCGGTGCAGGTGCAGGCCCTGATGGGCCCCGGGGTGGACCCCCATTCCTACCGCTCCACCCGCACCGACATCGTCGCCCTCTCGCGTGCGGACCTCGTCCTCTGGCACGGTCTCTACCTCGAGGCGCAGATGGAGGACCTGCTGATCGACCTCTCCGAGGTGACGACGAGCGTGCCGGTGGCCAATGCGCTGCCCCAGGACGTGCTGCTGTCCCACACCGACTACGAGAGCCGCTTCGACCCGCACGTCTGGATGGATCCGATCCGCTGGACCGGCGTGATCGACAGCATCCGCGCGGCGATGGCGCAGGCGCGGCCCGAGGGGGCGGAGGCTTTTGCCGCGCAGGCCGAGGCATTTGCCGACGAGGCCCGCGCCCTCGACACATACGCCGGGGAGGTCCTCTCGGCGATCCCGGACAGCAGCCGCCTGCTGGTCACCGCCCATGACGCCTTCGCCTACTTCGGCGACCGCTACGGGATCGAGGTGGCGGGCATCCAGGGCATCTCGACCGAGAGCGAGGCCGGCCTTGCCCGCATCGCCGAGGTGGTGGACCTGCTGGTGGCACGGGACGTGGGCGCGGTCTTTGTCGAGACCTCGGTCTCGGACCGCAACATCCGCGCCCTGATCGAGGGCGCCGCGGCCCGGGGCCACGAGGTGACCATCGGCGGCGAGCTCTATTCCGACGCGATGGGACAGCCGGGCACCTACGAGGGCACCTGGCTCGGCATGATCGACCACAACGTGACCACCATCTCCCGCGCCCTCGGCGGCAGCGCGCCTCAGGCCGGCTGGCAGGGGCGGCTGTCGTGACCCATCCGGCGCTCTCGGTCACCGGCCTGACCGTGGCCTACGGCGAGACGCCGGCGGTCTTCTCCGTCGACGCCGCCTTCCCCCGCGCGGCCATGAGCGCCATCGTGGGGCCGAACGGCGCCGGCAAGTCGACCCTGCTGAAGGCCGCCCTCGGCATCATCCCGCGCCTGTCGGGCGAGGTGCTGGTCGAGGGCCGGCCGCTCGATACGGTGCGCGAGCGGATCGCCTACGTCCCCCAGCGGGCCAGCGTGGACTGGGATTTTCCCACCACCGTCCTCGACGTCGTGCGCATGGGACTCTACCGCAAGGTCGGCCTGCTCGGCCGCTTCACCGGGGCGATGAATGCCATCGCGCGGGACTGTTTGGGGCGCGTCGGCATGGAGGATTTCGCGGACCGCCAGATCGGCCAGCTGTCGGGGGGGCAGCAGCAGCGCGTCTTCCTGGCGCGGGCGCTGGCGCAGGGGGCCGACCTCTACCTGCTGGACGAGCCCTTCGCGGGCGTCGACGCCGCGACCGAGCGGGCGATCATCGACGTGCTGAAGTCGCTCAAGGCCGAGGGCAAGGCGGTGGTCGCGGTGCACCACGACCTCGGCTCGGTGCCCGATTACTTCGACCACGTGCTTCTCCTCAACGTCCGCGCGACGGCCAGCGGGCCGGTGTCCGAGGTCTTCACCGAAGCCAACCTCTCCGCCACCTACGGCGGGCGCCTCGCCGAGACGCACCTGGGCGAGCTGAGGCTGGCGAAGGGCGCATGAGCCTCTTCCTCGACGCCATGCTCCTTCAGGCCGGGTACAACGCGGCCCTCGTCGCCACGGGCGCGGCCCTGCTCGGCTTCGCGGCGGGGGCGGCGGGGACCTTCCTCTTCCTGCGCAAGCGGGCGCTGGTGTCGGACGCGGTGGCCCATGCGACCCTGCCGGGCGTGGCGCTGGCCTTCCTTGTCATGGTCGCCTTCGGCGGCG
>JAMWZF010000386.1 GCA_024304875.1 Paracoccaceae bacterium | reverse complement strand
GACAGACGCATGTCTGGACCCAAGGGCAGGACGGCTGGAAGAAGGCCGAGGACGTGCCCGAACTGGCGCAGCTCTTCACCGTCATGCCCCCGCCCCCGCCGCCGGGGGTCTGAGAGCGGATCATGGGGGCGCTGCCCCCGTCCCTGCGGGACTCCCCCGAGGTACTTATGGCGAAAAGAGGATGCAGGGGCGCGCCTATTTCGCCTCTTTTCGCCCCAAATACCTCGGGGGGCGCCGAAGGCGGGGGGCAGCGCCCCCGACCCGGCACGAAAGGAGAGCCGCGTTGAGAGGTCGTTTCAGCCGCACTCTCGGCCCCCGCCTTGCCGTGGCCGTGGCCCGATCTCTCCAAGCGCACCCTCCGCCGCGTGCCGGGGCTTGCTGATGCGTCGCCGCAGCCTGCATATCCTGCTGCACTGGAGCGTTGTCTTCCTGATCCTCGCCATGGTGAAGGGCGGCTCGGCGGCGCCGGGGCTGCGGTGGGCCTATGTCGCCGCTGTGGCGCTCTGGGTCGGCATCGCGCTGCTCCGCGGCCCGATCGGGCGGCCGGGGCCGAAGCTGCCCCCCGCCGCCCGCGCCGCCTACCGGCCCGCGCATTGGGGCATTTACGCCGTCCTTGCCGTCTCGGCCGGTCTCAACATTGCCGAACTGCTGGGCTGGGCCGAGCCGGGGGCGGCCTGGGTGTCGCTGCTCGTCCTGCTCTCCATCGGCGCGCTGCACGGGCTGTTCCAGTTCTGGCGGCACACGGTCCTGCTTGACGGTGCGTTGCGGCTGATCCTGCCGCGATCGGTCCATCGCTTCCTCTGACCACCCGGTTTTGAAACTCCGGCGGGAGGGTTTACGTAGCTGAAGGCATGACGACGGCCCCGCGCATCCTCTCGGCCCTGCCCCGGCCCCGCCTGCCGGCCCGGCGGGTGGTGCTGAAGTGGGTGCACCTGGCGATGATCCCTCTGACCTTCTGGTTCATGATCGCGACCCCCTCCTTCGTGGCCGAGGTCTTCGGCCCCACCGGAGCGGCGATCAACTCGGACATCGCGCTGATCTTCGTGACGCTCGCCCTCGGCTGGTCGATCCATTACTTCACCCGCGGCCTCATCGGCCGGCCCGGACCGAAGCTGGCGCCTCCCCTCAGGACCTTTCACCGCGTCCTTCACCATGCGCTCATGATCGGCCTGTTCCTCGTGCCGGTGGGCGGCTTCCTTCTCGGCCTGACCTCTGAGAGGCTCCTGAAGGCCGGGGGCTGGCTGCCCATCGCGCCGCCGCAGGGCTGGCACCGGGCGAACGAGGTGGTCGGCACCCTGCACATCGTCGAGTTCTACACCCTCGGCGGCCTCATCCTGCTGCACGCCGGCTTCCACATCTGGCGGCATGTCCGGCTGAAGGACAACGCCCTGCGCATCATGGCGCCCAAGGTCCTGCACCGGTTCCTCTGACGTCATTTCGGGCCTACCCGGCCCGTGGCCGGGCTGCTACCAAACGGCCATGGACGAGACCGGAGACACCATCGCGCCCCCCGCCGAAGAGCATCGCTTTCCCTGCGATGTCTGCGGCGCCGATTTCCGGTTCGACCCGGTCAAGGGCGCCCTGGTCTGCGACCATTGCGGCAATACCGACACCATCGAGGAGGGCCCGTGGTCGGGCGGCAGCCTGCGGGAGCTCGACTTCGAGAGTGCCGTGGCCGGATCGCTCGCCGCGACCGAGATCGAGGAGACCCGCGTCGTCACCTGCCCCAACTGCGGCGCGCGGACCGAGTTCGACCCGGACGTCCACGCGGCCGAATGCCCCTTCTGCGCCACCCCGGTCGTCACCGGCACCGGCACCCACCGGCACATCAAGCCGCGCGGCCTGCTGCCCTTCGCGCTGAGCGAGGAAGCCGCCCGGACCGCGATGACCGACTGGCTCGGCCGGCTCTGGTTCGCGCCCGGCGGCCTGCAGGACTATGCCCGCAAGGGGCGCCAGATGAGCGGGATCTACGTCCCCTACTGGACCTTCGACGCCGACACCGCGTCCGACTACGACGGCCAGCGCGGGACGCATTACTACGAGACGCGGACAGTGCGGCGGAACGGCAAGACCGAGCAGGTCCGGGTCCGCAAGACCCGCTGGCGCGGCGTCTCGGGCCATGTGCGGCGGTTCTTCGACGACGTGCTGGTGCTGGCCTCCCGGTCCCTGCCCAAGGCCTATACCGATGCGCTGGAGCCCTGGGACCTGTCCGAACTCAGGCCCTACAATCCCGAATTCCTCGCCGGCTTCCGGGCCGAGGGCTACCAGGTCGAACTGCAGGAGGGCTTTGCGGAGGCCCGCGCCTACATGGACCGGATGATCGCCCGCGACGTAAGGTACGACATCGGAGGCGACGACCAGCGGATCAGCCGCATCGACACCCGCGTCAGCGACGTGACCTTCAAGCACATCCTGCTGCCGGTCTGGATGGCCGCCTACAAGTTCCGCGGCAAGACCTACCGCTTTGTCGTCAACGGGCGGACGGGCCGCGTCAAGGGGGAGCGGCCCTGGTCGGCCTGGAAGATCGCGGTGGCGGTGATTCTGGGGCTTATCCTTGCGGGCGTCGCCGGCTACATCATGTCGGCGAGGTGAGACTCACTCTCTCTCTGCCGCCCTGTCGCGCTGGGGCTTTTCGGCCACCCCCGCCCCAGATTCGACAACGGGAACAATAGCCTGACGTTGTCGAACCGCGACCCGCGAGTAAAATTCGCAGCCAAAATGGGTGGGAGCTTTCGAGGATGGTATTGAGTGACGCGGTGGCCGAGGTCTGGGCACCGATTTTTTCCGGTCTGGCGTTCTCGACGATTCTCGTTGTCGGGTGGGGAGGCATCGCAAGATGGGCAGAAGGCGCGCCTGCCTGGGCAAGAGGCGCGCTATGGGGCCTCCTGGCCACGGCCACCTGTCTGGTGGCGATGGTCTCGGCTCAGGAACTCACTCCGGGTTTCAAGTTCGACCTGCGCCACAGCTTCCTCGCTGTCGCGGCCTATTTCGGCGGGCCGGTCACCGCGCTGGTGGCGGCGTTCGGCACCGCGCTGGTCCGGGCGGCCCTGGG
>JAMWZF010000385.1 GCA_024304875.1 Paracoccaceae bacterium | reverse complement strand
TGCCTTGGGCCCGGAGCACTTCGTTCGTGTTCTCCACCGCGCCGTGGGTCAGGATCGGCCCGATGGAGGGGTCGAGGTCGGTCAGCAGGCGCTGGGCCTTGCCAAGGGAATAGGCGCCGAGGAGCGAGAACCGCCCCTCGGCCGCATTGCCGGCCCACCAGTGGTTCAGCTGGCGACGCAGGGTCTCGGTTTCGGTCCACTTGAAGACCGGCAGGCCGAAGGTGCATTCGGTGATGAACGCATCGCAGCGGACCGGCTCGAAGGGCTCGCTCAGGCCGTCCGCCACGGTCTTGTAGTCGCCCGAGACGACCCAGACCTGGCCCTTCACCTCGACCCGGATCTGGGCCGAGCCGGGGACATGGCCGGCGGGGTGGAAGGAGACGGTGGCATCGCCGATGCGGCGGGTCTCACCGTAGTCCACCGTCCCCAGGGTGATGTCGCCCAGCCGGTGATGCATGACGGGGGCGGCGGCCTTGGTCGACAGGTACCGCCGGTGCCCCTCGCGGGCGTGGTCGGCATGGCCGTGGGTGATGAGGGCGCGGTCCACCGGCCGCCAGGGGTCGATGAAGAAATCCCCGGCCGGGCAGTAGATGCCCCGGTCGGTGAAGGTGAGGACGTCGGCGGCCATGAGCGGAGTGTGGTCCGGGGGGAGGGTGGGTCAAGACCCACCTTACGGCCGGGCGGCCGGCGGCGTGAGGGGCGGCGGACGCCGGAGCCGTGTCAGACGTGCGCGTCGAAGAAGGCGAGCATCTTCTCGAAGATCATCCCGCGGCGTTCGGGCGTTTCCATCAGAACCTCGTGCCGGCCGCCCTCGACCATGACGAGCTCGCCGTTCGGCCAGGCCTGCATCCGAGCCTTGACGCGGGCCGGATCGACGATGCCCTCCTGAGTGCCGAGGAAGGTCAGGGCGTCCATCGAGGGCGAGGGACGGGCAGCGAGGGTGCGCATTTCGACGAGCGCCTCGTTCAGCCAGTGCAACGACGGCCCGCCGAGGGCGAGGTCGGGGCAGGCCGCGATCTGATCGCGCATGTAGGCGTACATGTCGGGGTCGGAGGTCAGCTTGTTCTCTTCGAACGTGGCGCGAAGCGCGTAGGGTTCGGGGTGCTGGCCGGGCGCGAAGATGTGGGAAAACCGCAAGGGCCGCGAAATTGTCGACAGACCCCAGGCCATGGGCCGGAGGGCGGCGGACATCAGGATGCCCCACATCGGCGCCGAGAAGCAGACCGCGTTCACCGGGGCCCTGTTCTCCATCACCGTGCGCAGCGCGATGCAGCCGCCCATGGAATGGCCGATCAGGAACCAGGGCTTCGGCAGGCCGAGGTCCTCGAGATGGGCGAACGTGGCGCGGACGTCATGCTGGTAGTCGGCGAATTCGCCCACGTGGCCGAGGGACCGGTTGGGCTGCATCCGGGCCGCGATGCCCTGGCCGCGCCAGTCGATCGCCACGGTGGCATAGCCGGCCTCCATCAAGACCCGCGCGTCGCGGCCGTATTTCTCGACGTATTCGGTCCGGCCGGGGAAGACGATCACGGTCCCCCGCACCTGCGGCCCGGTCCAGTGACCGACCCGGATGCGCAGGCCGTCGGCGGTGGTCAGCCAGTGGGCCGCACCGCCTTGGGGGCCGTCCGCCACGTCTTCGAAGAAGGGCGCGGCCTCGATGGGCATGCCGTCAAAGGACACCGGAGAGCTTCATCGCGGTGCCCATGTCGCCGTCGAGCTTGAGCTTGCCGGTCATGTAGGCCGCAGTGGGGTTTTCCTCGCCGTCGAGAATCGCCTTGAAGGTCTCGGCATCGGCGGTGAGCGTGACGTCCGCCTCCTCGTCGCCGGCGCGGGCGCCGGTGCTGTCGACCATGACGCAGCCCTCGCCCTCGATGTCGAACTTGGCGGTGCCGTCGAAGCCGCTGAGGTCTTTTTCATTGAGGGCCGCCACGGCCTGGGTCACTACGTCGCTCATCTGGATTCCCTTCCGCTGATTGTGATGCCGCCCCTCTGGTTCGGGGCCGCCGGGGTCGTTACAGTCGGGACTATGGTGAGTGTGACCCATCCCTTCAAATGTACCGTTGCGGCACTGGCCCTGGCAGTCGGGTTTTCCATACCCGGCGGGTCCCTGCGCGCCGAAACCCTGGACGAGATGTTCGACGCGCTTGCTGCCGCAGGCCCGGAGGAGGCGGGGCGGATCGAGTCCCGGATCGTCGACCAGTGGTCGCGCAGCGGCTCGGCCTCCATGGACCTGCTGCTCCAGCGCGGCTCGGACGCGCTGGACGAGGGCGACCCGCAGGCGGCGATCGAGCATTTCACGGCAGCCATCGACCATGACCCCGGTTTTGCCGAGGCCTACCACGGCCGCGCCACCGCCTATTACTTGCTCGACTACTACGGCCCCGCGATCGACGATCTGCGCGAGACCCTGGTGCTGGAGCCCCGCCATTTCGGCGCGATGCGGGGCCTTGCGGTCATGTTCGAGGAACTGGGCATGACCGAAGAGGCCCTTGAGGTCTATCGCCGGATCATGGATATCCATCCCAACTTCGAAGCGGTCGGCCCGTCCATGGAGCGGCTGGAACAGGAACTGCGCGGCCGGACCCTCTGACCGGCGCCGCGCCGCAAGGACGGTCCCATGCCCGACCGGTCCCGCATCACCGCGGTCCTCGGCCCCACCAACACCGGCAAGACCCATTTCGCGATCCAGCGGATGCTGGTCCATCGCACCGGGGTCATCGGCCTGCCCCTGCGCCTGCTGGCGCGCGAGGTCTATGACCGCATCGTCGCCCAGCTCGGCCCCTCGGTGGTCGCGCTGGTCACGGGGGAGGAGCGGATCGTTCCCGACCGCGTCCGCTTCTGGGTCTGCACCGTCGAGGCGATGCCCGAGGGGATGGGCTGCGACTTCCTCGCCGTGGACGAGATCCAGCTGTGCGCCGATCCCGAGCGCGGCCATGTCTTCACCGACCGGCTGCTGCGGGCGCGGGGGACGAACGAGACGATGTTCCTCGGCTCCGAGACCATGCGGGGCGCCATCGCGGCGCTGGTTCCGGGCGTGCAGTTCGAGAGGAAGGATCG
>JAMWZF010000384.1 GCA_024304875.1 Paracoccaceae bacterium | reverse complement strand
TGGAGCGGCTCACGGCCTACGGCTCGCTCTTCCTCGGCGCCGAGACGACGGTGGCCCACGGCGACAAGGCCGCCGGCCCCAACCATGTCCTGCCCACCGGCCGCGCGGCCCGCTACACCGGCGGGCTGTCGGTGCAGAAGTTCATCCGGACCGTGACATGGCAGCGGGCGGTGGGTCAGGGGGCCGAGCAGGTCGCCGGACGCGCCCGGCTCGCCGGGGTCTCGGCCCGGCTGTCGCGGCTGGAGGGCATGGAGGGGCACGCCCGCACGGCGGACCTGCGTTTCCCGGCTGCGGCCGAGGACTCCCCGCAGGCCGCGGGGGCGGAGAGGTAAGGCGGGGCCAGCCCCGCCTTACGGGGTTCAGACCTTGAGGGCCGGGATGATCTGCTTCTTGCGGCTCATGATGCCGGGCAGGACCACGCTGTCGCCGGTGACGGTCGCGCCGAAGCTCTTCTCGGCCACGGTCTTCACCCGGTCGTTCGGGATCAGCAGGGTCGCCTCTTCCCTGATGATGTCGACGACGAAGAGCAGGACCTCGTCGGCGCCATCCTCGGCGGCGACGGTCTTCATCGTCTCCATCAGGCTGTCCTTGCGGTCCAGCGGGATCTCGGGCGCGGTGGTCTCGAGCACCGAGACGCGGAACTTCACGCCCTCGACCTCGTATTCCTTGCTGTCCATGCGCAAAAGCTCGGCGTCCGAGAAGGCGGAGACGTCGGACTTGGCGGCGAACATCTCGGCGGCGTAGTCCGGGATCGACACGCCGAGTTGCCCGGCAAGCGCGACGGCCAAGTCCTTGTCGTGGTCGGTCGTTGTGGGCGAGCGGAATTCCAGCGTGTCGCTGAGGATGCAGGTCAGCATCGCGCCCTTGACCCAGTCGGGCATCTCCACCCCCTTCATCATGTCGTGCATGATCGTGGCGGTGCAGGCCAGCGGGCGGACGGTGATGTCGATGGGGCCCGCGGTCTCGAGCCCGCCGACCAGCTTGTGATGGTCGATGATCTCGCGGATGTCGGCCCCGTTGATGCCCGCGGGCAGTTCGGCCGGGTTGTTGGTGTCGACGATGACGACGGGCTGGCCGGCCTCCACGTCGGAGATGATCCGCGGCTTGGCGAGGTCCCAGCGCTCCAGCATCCAGGCCGCCTCGGTGTTCGGCTCGCCCAGCAGCACCGCCTCGGCCTCCACCCCCTTCTGCCCGAGGTACCACGCCCAGATGAGCGGCGAGCCGGTGGAATCGGTATCGGGGGCCTTGTGGCCGAAAACGAGGGTGGTCATGTGGGTCTGCCCTTGGCTGGATCGGATTTCGCGGGCCTTATAGGGGGGCACCCGGCCGGTGTCACGGGGCCAGATGGACAGGGGGCAAGGGGCAGGGCAGCATGAAGGAGACGGACCTCTACGGCCCGGTGAAGGCCCACCTGACGGCCCAGGGCTACGAGGTGAAGGGCGAGGTGGGCGCCGCCGACGTGGTCGCCCGCCGGGGCGACGACCCGCTGGTCGTGGTCGAGCTGAAGACCGGCTTTTCCCTCGCTCTGTTCCACCAGGCGATCGCGCGGCAGGCGATTGCGGAGGCGGTCTACGTCGCGGTGCCCACGCCCAAGCGCAAGGCGGGCCGCGACAATGTGGCCCTCGCCCGGCGCCTCGGCCTTGGCGTGATCTTCGTGAGGCCGCGGGACGGGCTGGTCGAGGTGGTCTGCGACCCTGGCCCGTTCAAGCCGCGCAAAAGCCCGATGAAGGCGGACCGCCTGCTCCGCGCCTTCGAGCGGCTGCGCGGCGATCCCAACGACGGCGGCGCGACCCGGCACGGGATCGTCACCGGCTACCGGCAGGATGCGCTGGCCTGCGCCCGGTTCCTCGCGGTGCATGGGCCATCGCGGGGGGCGAAGGTGGCCGGGTGGGCCGAGGTGCCCGTCGCGACCCGGCTGATGCGCGACAACCACTACGGCTGGTTCCGCAAGGTGGCGACAGGGGTCTACGACCTTACGCCCGAGGGGCGAAAGGCGCTCGCCGACTGGGGCGAGGATTGATCCGGCCCGCGGCTGCGGCTATCTAGGCGCACCGCGACGGGACTGGGCGGACAAGGACCAGACCTGCCCCTCCTGATGAGGCCCTCCAATGCCCAAGTCCAAGAAACCCCGGAAGGCGAAAGCCGCCCCCGGCGCCGCCAAGACAGCGGTGACCCCCAAGCAGTCCTCGGTTCCGTCGGGGTTGGGCCAAGGGTCGATCCGCAAGGCCTCGCAGACCCGCAGCCCGGCGAAGGGCGGCCCGCGCTGAGGCGCAGGTTTTCGTCAGCCGTAAAGCTTTCCTTATCCTCCCGGTAGGACTCTGGGGCCGTTGAACGAACGGTGAGTCGCGCATGGGTCAGGCTGCACGCAAGATCGAGGACGATGGCAGGTTCGCCTGCCTCCTGATCGAGGATTCGAATTTCGACCAGCGCAGGGTGGTGCGGATGCTGCACGGCTCCGGCCCCGTGGACCTGGCCATCGCCTCCACGGTCGAGCAGGCCCGCAAGGAACTGACGAGGTCGAGCTTCGACCTCATCATCCTCGACAATGCCCTGCCGGACGGTCTCGGCGTCGATTTCGCGCTCGAGCTGCGCAGGATCGCCCGCTACCGCGACCTGCCGATCCTGATCGCCAGCGACTTTCCCTCGCCCTTCATGTTCGACAAGGCCGTGGCGGCGCGGGTGCGGCGGGTGCTGACCAAGTCCGAGCTGCGGGTGAGCCACATCAGGGAAATCTGGAATGAGATGCGGTAGGCGGCAGCGGTCTCATCGGCTCGAGCGCCGGTTCGGACGCAGTGAGAGGCTGCCCGGGCCTCGCGGTTCGCGTCGCGGTCCAGTGGCGCGCGGCGGAGGTCCTCGGTCGTTCCGTTGGCGGAACGGTGGCTCCATCCGGCAGCACGGCCGATCCTGCGATGGGTAGCCGGGGCCGTCGCCTGGGTCAGAGGGATTGGGCGAGGCGGTGGATCGCGCGGCGCCGATGGCGCGGCAGACGCGATCTGCACACCGCGGTCGCGGCCTTTCGAACGGCAGCCCCGCCCGCCCTCAGCGGATGCGCTCGATCTCCCAGCCCTCGGC
>JAMWZF010000383.1 GCA_024304875.1 Paracoccaceae bacterium | reverse complement strand
GTTCATGTCGGGCATCCCGCCCGGCATCCCGCCCTTGCCCATCATGCCGCGCATCATGTTCTTGAGGGCGCCGCCTTTGCCCATCTTGCCCATCTTCTTCATCATGTCGGCCATCTGCCGGTGCTGCTTGAGAAGACGGTTCAGCTCCTGCACCTCGAGGCCGGCCCCGGCAGCGATGCGCTTCTTGCGGGAGGCCTGAAGCAAGGCAGGATTGGCGCGCTCCTTCTTGGTCATCGAGTTGATGAGGGCGATCTGGCGCTTGAGGATCGCATCGTCGAAGCCGGCTTCGCCCATCTGCTTCGACATCTTCCCCATGCCCGGCATCATCGACATCATCGATTCCATGCCGCCCATCTTCATCATCTGCTCGAGCTGCATCTTCAGGTCGTTCATGTTGAACTGACCCTTCTGGAAGCGCTTCATCATTCGCTCGGCCTGCTCGGCCTCCAGCGTCTGTTGCGCCTTCTCGACGAGGCTGACGATATCGCCCATGCCGAGGATCCGGCCCGCGATGCGCTCGGCCTCGAAGGTCTCCAGCGCGTCCAGCTTTTCGCCCAGGCCGACGAAACGGATCGGCTTGCCGGTCACCTTGCGCATCGACAGGGCCGCGCCGCCCCGGCCGTCGCCGTCCATCCGGGTCAGGACCACGCCGGTCACGCCGATCTTGTCGTCGAACTCGGTCGCCACGTTCACCGCGTCCTGGCCGGTCAGGCCGTCGACCACCAGCAGCGTCTCGCGCGGGTTCGCCACGTCGCGGACGGCGGCGGCCTGGGCGATCAGCTCCTGGTCGATGTGGAGGCGCCCGGCGGTGTCGAGGAGGTAGACATCATAGCCGCCAAGGCTCGCCTGCGTCTTGGCCCGCTTCGCGATCTGCACCGGGTCCTCTCCGGGCACGATGGGCAGGGTGTCGACGCCGATCTGGGTGCCGAGGATCGCCAGCTGCTCCATCGCCGCCGGGCGGTTCACGTCGAGCGACGCCATGAGGACCTTCTTGCCCTCGCGCTCCTTCAGCCGCTTGGCCAGCTTGCCGGTGGTGGTCGTCTTGCCCGAGCCCTGAAGGCCGACCATCAGGATCGGCGCGGGCGGGTTGTCGATCTTGAGCTTGCCGGGGTCCTCGTCGCCGGTCAGCACGGCGATCAGCTCGTCATGGACGATCTTGATGACCTGCTGGCCGGGGGTGACGGACTTGGTGACGGCGGCGCCGGTGGCCTTGGCCTCGACCGCCTTGATGAACTCCCGCGCCACGGGCAGCGAGACGTCGGCCTCCAGCAGGGCGACCCGGACCTCGCGCATCGCGGTCTTGACGTCCTCGGCGCTCAGCGCGCCCGCCTTGGTCAGCCGGTCGAAGACACCGGAGAGGCGTTCGGAAAGATTTTCAAACATGCGCCGTGCTCCTCGCGACCGGTTGATGTTGACCCCCAAGATAGTCAGGAGGCGGCGGGAATGCAGTAGCGCCCCCGTGGGCGAAACTCGCTGACGGGGGGCGATCCTGCCAATGGGCCAGGACCGGAAGCTTTTGGGACTCCCGGATTTGGGGGCGCTCTTAGCCCCGCGCGCGCAACGCGTCAAGCCAGCGGTTGACCGCCTCGGCCCCCCGCGCGGCCCCCCGCCCGGAGGTGTAGACGGCGGTGAACGGATGGATGCCCTCGTCCATCCCGCCCCCGTAGACCAGGGCCATCCGGTGGGCGCTGCTCTCGCTCGACCGGCTGGTCTGGACGATCGCGCGCTCCAGGTGCGCCAGGTCGCGCTCCACCTGCCAGTAGGTCCGCAGGGTCCGGCGGCGATGGGTCACCACGCCGGTTCCGGCGTCGAGGATCAGCTGGTTGCGCCGCACGAAGAGGACGAGGAACAGCCCGAAGACGGCCACCGTGAAGACGACCCAGAGCACGCCGAACCACGCCTGATCGCTGAACATCATGCCGACCCCGATGCAAAGGAAGACCAGAGCCATGACGACCAGCAGCACGGTCATCAGGACCGGGCTGTCCTCGAGGATCAACTGGTCGGGATGATCGCGGACCACCTTCATGGCGCGCATCAAATCCGGGCGCACCTGCTGCCGCAAGGGAAAGTGCATGCGGTGGACACGGCCCCGGGTGCGGATAAGGTCCCTGCCATGAGATCCGCCGACCTCCTCGCCCTCCTTGCGCTCGCCGTCCCGATCGACGCCGCCGCGACCCCGCGCGCCGACCCCGGGCAGGCGGGCAACATGATCCGTAACGGCAGCTTCGAGACCGGGGACTTCGCGCCGGACCCCGGCCAGGTGATGAGCCTCGTCGCGGGGGCGCGGCAGATCGACGGCTGGACGGTGACCGGGGACGTCCTCTCCTGGATCGGGCCCGGCGGACCCTGGAACCTCTCGGCCTCCGACGGGACGCACTTTCTCGACCTGACCGACTATTCCTATGGCCCACCTTTCGGGGGCCTGGCCCAGCGGGTCGCGACCCGGCCGGGCACCACCTACGAGATCAGCTTCGACCTCGGGAGTTCCTCCGACTACGGCGCCTTCGCGGGCGTGACCGTCAGCGCGGCAGGGAAGACGGAGACCCGGCACAGCGACAATCCCGGCACCGAGGATCACTGGGAGCGGCGCAGCGTCCGGTTCACCGCGACCGACGACACCACCACCATCACCTTCACCGGCGCCGAAGGGGCCAATTACATCGGCCTCGACAACGTGCTGATGGTGCCGGTGAAGCCGCCGCTGTCCTCCAAGCCCAAGCGTTGACCATCTGACGGGAATTTGTCCGAAGCCGGACGCTGCGGCGCGCGGCGGATATTGCATCTTCGCACCGCCACGGTATCAGGGCGGCAACACTGTTCCGAGGCGCACGAAACCATGCAACATTGGGATGAGATCAGAACCGCCTTCCAGGTGGCCCGCATCGGCACCGTCAGCGGCGCGGCCGAGGTTCTCGGCGTCCACCACGCCACGGTGATCCGGCACGTCGACGCGCTCGAGGAACGGCTGGGGGTCAAGCTGTTCCAGCGGCACGCCCGCGGCTACACGCCGACCGAGGCGGGACAGGACCTGCTGCTGGTGGCGCAGGCGACCGACGACCAGTTCGCCCAGCTCGAGGGGCGGATCAAG
>JAMWZF010000382.1 GCA_024304875.1 Paracoccaceae bacterium | reverse complement strand
GATCGAGGTCCGCCTGCGCAAGGCCCTCGGCGGCTTCCTCCTCGACGCCGCCTTCGAGGCGCCCGCCGGGGTCACGGTGCTCTTCGGGCCGTCGGGGTCGGGCAAGACATCGCTGGTGAATGCCGTCGCGGGGCTGATCCGGCCCGACGCGGGTCGGATCGCGGTCGGGGGCGAGGTGCTCTACGACAGCGGGGACGGCACCGACCTCGCCGTGCATCGCCGCAGGGTAGGCTACGTCTTCCAGGACGCGCGGCTGTTTCCGCACATGACCGTCGCCCGCAACCTCGCCTATGGCGGCACCGCGGACCGGGACCGGGTGATCTCGCTCCTCGGGCTCGGCGGTCTGCTGGAGCGGCGGCCCGCGGCGCTCTCGGGCGGGGAGAAACAGCGCGTCGCGCTCGGCCGCGCCCTGATGTCGGACCCGCGCCTGCTGCTGCTGGACGAACCGATGGCGGGCCTCGACGGGCCGCGCAAGGCGCTGATCCTGCCCTACCTCGAACGGCTACGGGACGAGGTGGCGCTGCCGATCCTCTATGTCACCCACGACGTCGGAGAGGCGGCGCGGCTGGGGACCACGATGGTGCTGATGCAGGCGGGCCGGGTGCGCAAGGTGGGGCCGGTGGGAGAGGTCCTCGCCGACCCCGAGGTCGCCCGCGACATGGCCGGGCGCGATGCGGGGGTCGTCCTGACCGGGCGGGTGACGGCCAGCGACGGCGGCCTCAGCGAGGTCGAGACCGGCGCCGGCCGCATCGTCGTGCAGGGTGCCATGGCCACGGGCAGCATGGCGCGGCTGCGACTCCCGGCGCAGGACGTGATGGTGGCGCTCGACAGGCCGCAAGGGCTCTCGGCGCTGAACATCCTGCCCGCCAGGGTCGAGGCGCTGACCGGCACGGCGGACGGCGGCATGGACGTGGCTCTGCGCGCGGGGACCGAGCGGCTGCTGGCGCGGATCACCGCCCGCTCGGCCGCGGCACTGAACCTTGCGCCCGGACTGCAGGTCCATGCCATCGTCAAGGCGCGCGCCCTTCCGGGCTGACCTTGGGGAAATCCGCTATTTGCGGGTGGCGCGACTTTGGCTAGGCTGAACTGCCAGACCCGCCGCGACAGGAGCCTCGCCCGACCCGTGCCCCATGCCCGTACCGCCCTTTTTGCCTCTGTTCTCTGGCTCTGCAGCCCCGTGCCGGACGGCGGCCAGGCCCAGACGCTCGATCTGTCCCTGACCGACCCCGAGGCCATCGCGGCGCAATGCGGCGGCGACCCGAACGCCGGCGCGCCGCACTTCGAGGCGCTGTGCAGCGCCTGCCACGCCACCGAGGCGGGGGCCGAAAGCACGGGGCCGAACCTCCATGCCGTCTATGGCCGGGCGCCGGGGAGCCTCGAGGGTTACGACTTCACCCCGGCGATGGACGCATGGGCGGAGGGCAGTACGATCTGGGAGCGCGAGAGCTTGCACGCCTTCCTCTCGGACCCCGCCGGCCACGTTCCGGGCATGTCCGGCGGCGGCGCGGTGACGGACACCGTGGTCCGCACCGACCTGATGACCTGGCTGCGGGTCAACACCACCCCGCCGCCGCCCGCGCCCGAGGATGTCGTCGTCCCGGAGGAGGTCCTGGCGATGGAGGGCGACCGCGCCTATGGCGAATACCTCTGGGGCGAATGCGCCGGCTGTCACGTGGTGAGCGGCGAGGGGATTTCCCAGTATTCCGAAGGGCTGGACCGCGATGCCTTCATCCGCGCCCTGTTCGAGTACCGCGCCCGCGCCCGGCCCAACCAGACCATGCAGAACGTCGCCGGCAATCTCGGCGACGCCGAGATTGCGGCGCTGGCCGCCCATTTCGAAGAGATCCGCCCCTGAGGCGGGCCCGTCATAACGAGGGAGGAGACCCACCATGACATTGAACAGACGCACATTTATCGGCACGGCGGTGGCCGGCTCGGCGGCGCTGGCGGCGCCCACCGTCTGGGGCGAGGCCCACGGCAGGCCCAAGGTCGTCGTGGTCGGCGGCGGGGCTGGGGGCGCGACGGCGGCCCGCTACATCGCCAAGGACTCGGGCGGCGCCATCGACGTGACCCTGATCGAGCCGAGCCGGACCTACTATACCTGCTTCTTCTCCAACCTCTATCTTGGCGGCTTCCGCGAGTTCGACAGCCTCGGCCACACCTACGGCGCCTTGGCGAGCGAACACGGCATCAACGTCCTGCACGACTGGGCGACCGGCGTGGACCGCGACGCCAGGACGGTGACGACGGCGGGCGGCCACGTCCTGCCCTACGACCGGCTGATCCTCTCGCCCGGCATCGACTTCGTCGAGGGCGCGGTCCCCGGCTGGGACATCAGCGCCCAGCAGGAGATGCCCCACGCCTACAAGGCCGGCTCCCAGACCCAGCTCCTCAAGGCGCAGATCGAGGCGATGCCCGAGGGCGGCACCTTCGCCATGGTCGCCCCGCCCAACCCCTACCGCTGCCCGCCGGGGCCCTACGAGCGGGTCAGCATGGTCGCCTGGTACCTGTCCCAGAACAACCCGACGGCGAAGATCCTGATCGTCGATCCCAAGGAGGGCTTCTCCAAGCAGGCCCTCTTCGAGGAGGGCTGGCAGACGCACTATCCCGGCATGATCACCCGCGTCGGCCCCGAGATGGGCGGCGGCGCGGTGGAGGTCGATCCCGAGGCGATGACCGTCAGCATCGACGGCGAGGTGCAGAATGTGGACGTCTGCAACGTGATCCCGGCGCAGAAGGCGGGCCTGATCGCGGACGCGGCGGGCCTGACCGAGGGGAACTGGGCGCCGGTGAACGCCGCGGACCTCAGCTCCAAGATGGACGAGAACATCCACGTCCTCGGCGACAGCGCGGCGCAGGGCGACATGCCGAAATCCGGATTCTCCGCCAATTCCCAGGCCAAGGCCTGTGCCATGGCGGTGCGGGGCGCGCTGACCGACAGCCAGGTCTTCCCGGCGCGCTACTCCAACACCTGCTGGTCGCTCATCGCCGAGAACGACGGCGTCAAGGTCGGCGCCAGCTACGAGCCGACCGAGGAGAAGATCGCCTCGACCACCAGCTTCATCTCGGAGACCGGCGAGGACGCGGCGACCCGCGAGGCGACCTACGT
>JAMWZF010000381.1 GCA_024304875.1 Paracoccaceae bacterium | reverse complement strand
GCTCGCTCCGCTCGCGGTCGCGCTCGGCCTGGCGCTCGCGGTTCTGGCGCTCCTGCTCGTCGCGCTTCTGGTCGACCTCTTTCTGCGCCTCGGCCAGCATCCGCAGGTAGTGCTCTGCGTGCTGGGCGTAGTTCTCGGCATCGACGCGGTCGCCCGACAGCACGGCATCGCGGTGCAGCTGGTTGTACTTGTCGATGATCTGTTGCGGGGTTCCGCGCACCTTGCCGTCGGGACCGGAGCTGTCGAAGACCCGGTTGATGATGTTCCCGCCTGTCGGCCGGTTGCGGTTCTTGTTGCCCCGCGAACGTGACTTCGATGATCTCATGAACGGTTCCGTTCCGCCTTGGTCGTTATGCTCTCATCGTCGTGGCGCGGTGATCCAGCGTCTCTTGGCGCGGCCCGGTTGCCCCTGACGATGTGCGGCGATGTTCGTGGGAGAGCCCGTGGTGGACAGCTCAGCCCGATCGACACTCACGACTAAACATGCGTTGGCGGCCATATCAAGGGGTTTCGGGGGTATTTGACGCAGTTTGGCACGATCTCGCGCCCAGAGTGGCGCGAAAATGCGCCAAGGACCCTCAGAATTCACCGCGCGGGCGCGGATCGGCGCGCCCCGCCACCACCCGGTCCCGGCCGTCGAGATCCTGCACCACCGTGATCCCCCTCAGGCCCGCCATTCGAAAGAGGTCCATCACCTCGTAGGCCTGGGTCGGGCCGATCTCGACCACGAGCCGGCCCCCGGGGCGCAGGGCCGCGTGAACGCCCTCGACGATCGCCCGGTAGGCGTCCAGCCCGTCGCCGCCGTCGGTCAGGGCCAGGCGCGGCTCCCACAGCCGGACCTCGGGCGAAAGGTAGGGAATTTCGTTCAGGGCGATATAGGGCGGGTTCGACACGATCAGATCGAAGGTCTGGGTGTCGATGACCTCCTCGAGGCCCGGCTGGCCGTTGTCGTTCACCCTGGCGGGCGGCACGCCGTCATACCAGCTTCCGTAGTGGAACTCGGCCCGTCCGCGCAGGCCGAATCGGGCGGCGTTCTTCTGGGCGACCTGCACCGCGGCCGGGGCGATGTCGGTGCCGATCCCGCGGGCATCCGGCCGTTCGGCCAGCAATGTCAGCAGGATGCAGCCCGACCCGCTGCCGAGATCCAGGACATCCGCGAAGGGTTCGGTCAGGGCGACCTCGATCAGGGTCTCGGTCTCGGGCCGGGGGTCCAGCACCTCGCTGGTGACGATGAACTCCCGCCCGTAGAAATGACGAAAGCCGACGAGGTGCGAGACCGGCTCGCGCTTCACCCGCCGTTTGATCAGCGCCTCGTAGGCGGCGGCGTGGTCGGGCTCCACCTCCTCGGGCAGGATCAGCGTCAGCCGGTCGGGGCCGACGCCCGTGGCATGGGCGAGGAGGCGGCGGGCGTCCCGGGCCGCGTCGGGGATCCCCGCCGCCGCCAGCCGGCTGATCGCCGGCACCAGGAGGTCCACCGCCCGCGCCACCTATCCCTCCATCTCGGCCAATTGTCGGGCCTGGGTTTCCGAGATCAGGGCGTCGATCACCTCGTCGAGGTCTCCCTGCATGACGGCGTCGAGCTTGTAGAGCGTGAGCCCGATCCGGTGATCGGTCAGCCGGCCCTGGGGAAAGTTGTAGGTCCGGATGCGCTCGGACCGGTCGCCGGAGCCGACCTGCGCCTTGCGGTCGGCGCTGCGGGCGTCGTCCGACGCCTGCCGCTGGGCGTCGTAGAGCCGGGTGCGCAGGACCTGCATCGCGATCTCGCGGTTGCGGTGCTGGCTCTTCTCGGAGCTGGTGACGACGATCCCGGTCGGGATGTGGGTGATCCGCACCGCCGAGTCGGTCGTGTTCACATGCTGCCCGCCCGCGCCCGAGGACCGCATGGTGTCGATGCGGATGTCGTTCGGGTCGATGCGGATATCGACCTCCTCGGCCTCGGGGAGGACGGCGACGGTGGCGGCGGAGGTATGGATCCGCCCGCCGGCCTCGGTCTCGGGCACGCGCTGGACGCGGTGGACGCCGCTTTCGAACTTCAGCCGGGCGAAGACGCCGTCGCCGGACACCCGGGCGGTCAGTTCCTTGATGCCGCCCAGTTCCGTCGTCTGCTCCTCCAGCACCTCGAGCCGCCAGCCCCGCGCCTCGGCATAGCGCTGGTACATGCGCAGGAGGTCCCCCGCGAAGAGGGCCGCCTCCTCGCCGCCGGTTCCGGGCCGGATCTCGAGCATCGCGGGCTTGGCGTCGGCGCTGTCCTTGGGCAGCAGGGCCAGGCGCAGATCCTTCTCGACCTCCGGCAGGCGGCGCCTCAGCACCGGCAGTTCCGCCTCGGCAAGGCTGCGCATCTCGGGATCGGACAACATCGCCTCGGCCTCGGCCATGTCCGACCGCACCCGGCGATACTCGGCGATGCGGGCGACGACCGGCTTCAGCTCGGCATATTCGCGGGCCAGTTCGGCGATTTCCGAGCCGGAGACGCCCGCCGCCATGCGGGCTTCAAGAAACCCGTAGCGCTGTTCGATCTGGTCGAGCGTATCGGCTGGCAACATGGTCTTCAGTCCCGCATCCTTACCTTGGCGTCAAGGTCCGGAAAACCCGTCCACTTTTGACATCCAGTCCCGCACCCGGGCCTGGTTCACGCCCATGTCGCCCCGGCCGAAGCGCAGGCGCGCATGGATGCGCACAAGCGGGCCGTCGGCGGCGACAGTCGTGTAGTCGGGAAAGCCCCAGAGCGCAGAGCGGGTCTCGTAGGTCGTCATGCCCGTCTCGGGCCCGCCCGCGATGCGGCGGGTGCGCGGGACACCCCGCGCGACCCGGTCGAGGTCGGCCAGGGCCTCCCCCGCCCGCTCGCCCAGATCGCGGACCGCCAGGAAGGCGCCTTCTTCCGGGTAGTCCCCCGGCGGCTGGTCGGGCGGAGGCACGTGCCAGGCCGCGGCGTCGACGGGCGACAGGCGGACCCAGGCGGCGAAGCCGAGGACGAGGACAAGCGGAAGCCACAGCAGCCAGGACATCAGCGCGCCCTTCTCGGCCAGAGGCAGAGACAGGCGATCTCGGTCGCGACATGGGCGCCGGCCACGGCGGTGGCGCCGGTGGTGTCGTAGGCCGGTGCCACCTCGACGA
>JAMWZF010000380.1 GCA_024304875.1 Paracoccaceae bacterium | reverse complement strand
GCCCTCTTCCTCGACTCCCGCAGATCGTGTTTCATGGCGGCGATCCGCGGCAACCCGGAGCCCGACCGAGATGAGCCGATCCCCCGCCGCCCGGCGCAGGCCTCCGGGCAGACGGCCGAAGCAGACGCCGGAAACCATCCTGCGTGCCGCCTCCCGCGCCTACGCGCAGGACCAGCCGACCGAGGCCCTGCGCCTGTTGCGCCCCCTGATGGACACGGAGTTGGGGGCAACCGACATGGCGGCCCTCGCGGCGATCCTGACGAATCTCGGCCATCCCCGTTCGGCCGAGAAGACGGCGGCCGCGAATGCCGCCCTGGACCGGATCGGGCCGACGGTGCCGGCGGCGGACCAGATGATCGCCGCGCGTGCCCATGCCTTCCTCGGCCAACATGGCCGCGCTCTCTCCCACCTGGAGGCGGTCATCGCGGAGACCCCGGGCGACAGGGAAGCCGCACTCCTTGCGGTGCGCCTGGGCGTCGACGGCGGCGATCTCGGCACCGGCCTTGGGCTTCTGGAACAGGTCATTGCCGCCTCGCCGGGATCGGTCACTCTCCTCCTGAACGCGGCCAAGATCCTCGGTTCCGCCGGCCACGACGCGGCCGCGCTCGACCTGCTGGAGCGCGCAGGACAGATGGACGGGGGCCAGACCTCCGAGATCGCCTTCCTGATCGCCGGCCTCAAGGGCGAGGCGACCGGACCGCAGGGCGACATGGCCCGGCAGATCTTCGATGGCTTTGCCGAAACCTACGACGATGTGCTTGGCGGCATCCACAACAAGGGCCCCGAGATCGTGGGAGCGCTGGTCGCGAAGATCCGGCCCAGGAAGGGCAAGGTGCTAGACGCCGGCTGCGGCACGGGTCTCTGCGCGCCGCATCTGCGTCCCTACGCGACCCATCTGACAGGCTGCGACATCTCGATCCCGATGATGGAAAAGGCGGTCGCAAGGAAACTCTACGACGCGCTGACCCGGACCGATCTGAACGAACACGTGACGATCCCGGCGGGGCCCTTCGACATCGTCGTCGCGGCGGACGTGCTGACCTATTTCGGCGATCTGACCCCCGTGTTTCGCGGGCTCGGCAACCGCATGGCCCCCGGCGCATGGCTCGTCTTTACCGTTGAGGAAGCGGTGGGCGGCCCTGCGGCGGACCGGGATTTCGCCATCAATCCCTCGGGCCGGTTCGTCCACCGGGCCGAAGGCGTCACCGCGATGCTGGCCAGGGCGGGCTTTGCGCCGCCGAAACATCTCGTCCGGGATCAGCTCCGCTTCGAATTCGGCCGGCCCGTCCCGGGCCTTGGCGTCGCGGCGCAGAAGCTGGCCATCTTCGGCTGACGCCGCCGGACCGTCAGCGCCCCGGCCCGCCGAAGTCCGAAGGCGCGGCGCAGGCATGCCGGGCACATTCCATCTCGATCGTGCTGTGCCCGATGCCGAAGTCCTCCTCGAGGGCGGTCTTGATCCGCGTCTTGATCGCGTCCGCCCGGCCCCAGCACCCGGCGGCGATGACCACATGGGCATCGAGGGCAGTGCGGTGCTCGTCCATCTGCCAGACGTGGGCGTGGTGAATGCCCTTGACGCCCTCGATCCCGCGAACGGCCTCGAGCACCGCGCCGGTCTTCACGTCCGGCGGAGAGCCCAGCATCAGGATGCGCACCACGGGCCCCACGTCGCGCAGGGACTGCCACAGGATGTACCCGGCGATCAGGGCGGTCACGACAGGATCGACCAACCGCCAGTCGAACAGCAGGATCAGCGTCCCCGCAACGATGACGGCGACCGAGCCGAGGGCGTCGGCGACGTTGTGCAGGAAGGCCGCACGGATGTTCACGCTGGTCTTCGACATGGCGAAGGTCAGAGCGGCCGTCACGGTATCGACCGCAAGGGCAAGTCCCGCGATGATCACGACCGGCCAGCCTTCGACGGGTTGCGGGTCGAGGACGCGCATGGCCGCCTCAACCATCAGATAGAGGCCGATCACGATCAGCGTCGTGTAGTTCACAAGAGCGGCCACCACCTCGATCCGGCCGTATCCGAACGTCATATCGGCATCCCGCGGCCGCCGGGCGATCCGCCGGGCGCCGAAGGCGATGATCAGCGACACCGCGTCCGAGAAATTGTGCAGCGCGTCCGCGATCAGGGCCAGCGACCCCGACAAGAGGCCGCCGACGATCTGCGCGACGGTCAGCCCCATGTTGACCGCGATGGCGGCGAGGACGCGGCGGTCGCCCGCCTCGGGATCGACGTGGGGGTGATGGCCGTGGCCCATGGCGCGGGGTCCTTTCGAATCGAGGGTACCCGGCCTAGATAGGAGCTACAGCGACTGTAGCTTCAAGGGGGCATCGCGATGGACTACTCGATCGGCGAGATGGCCCGCCGGACCGGCGTGAAGGTCACCACGATCCGCTATTACGAGGGGCGCGGCCTGATCGACTCCCCGGCCCGTACCGAAGGCGGCCAGCGGCGGTACGACCGCAAGGCGTTGGATCGGCTCTCTTTCCTGCGCCACGCCCGCGACCTCGGCTTCGGCCTCGAGGACATCTCGGAACTCCTGGCCCTTGCCGAGCATCCGGGCGAGGACTGCGCCCCCGCCCACGACATCGCCCGCCGGCAACTGGCCACGGTAGAGCGGCGGATCGCGGCCCTCGTCCGGCTGCGGACCGAGCTGCGGCGACTGGCCGAGGCCGATGACCCGGGCACCGCCGGGGACTGCCGGGTGATCGACGTCCTCGGCGACCACGACCTCTGCCTCGGCCCGCACGAGGGCGCGGCGCCGGCGACGGACCCGCTCCCCCGCGGATGAAAAAGGCCCGCCGCGGGGTGCGCGGCGGGCCCTTGATGTCAAGCGGTTCCGAGCGGCTCAGCCGACCAGCTCGAGCCCCGAGAAGAAGAAGGCGATCTCTTCCGCGGCGGTCTCGGGCGCGTCCGAACCGTGGACCGAGTTCTCGCCGACCGACTGGGCGAACTCGGCGCGGATGGTGCCGGCGGCGGCATCGGCGGGGTTGGTCGCGCCCATGACTTCGCGGTTCTTGGCAATGGCGCCCTCGCCCTCGAGGACCTGCACGACGACCGGACCGGAGGCCATGAATTCGGTCAGCTCGCCGAAGAACGGCCGCTCCTTGTGGAC
>JAMWZF010000038.1 GCA_024304875.1 Paracoccaceae bacterium | reverse complement strand
CCGGCTACCTGAAGGTGAACGCCCGGGTCGCCGATGCCATCGCCGCAATGATCGAGCCGTCCGACGTGCTCTGGATCCACGACTACCACTTCCTGCCGCTGGCCGCCCTTCTGCGCGAGCGGGGGGTGAAGAACCGGATCGGGTTCTTCCTGCACATCCCCTTCCCCGCCGCCTCGGACGTGCCCGCCCTTCCTCAGGCGGAGGACCTGCTGCACTGGGTCCGCGCCTTCGACCTCTTCGGGGTGCAGACCGAGGCCGACGTCCAGCGCGTCGACGCCCTTGTCGCCCGCTACCACGCCGAGGGGCCGGGGCAGGTGCGGGCCTTTCCCATCGGCATCGACGTGGACCAGTACATGGCCGCCGCCGAAGCCTCGACCGCGGGGGGCCGGATCCTCTGCGGCAAGGGCCAGAAGATCTGCGTCGGCGTCGACCGGCTGGACTATTCCAAGGGCCTCGTCCACCGCTTCGAGGGATTCAAGAGCTACCTCGAGCGGCGCGACCCCGAGGTCGATCCGAAGGCCATCATGGTGCAGGTCGCCCCGCCGTCGCGCGAGGACGTGGAGGCCTACCAGGATATCCGCGACGCGCTGGAGCAGGAGGCCGGGCGGGTGAACGGTGCCCATGCCGACCTCGACTGGACCCCGATCCGCTACCTGCACCGCATGGTGCCCCGCGAGGAGCTGGCCGGCGTGCTGCGCCGCGCGGACGTGGCGCTGGTGACGCCCCTGGCCGACGGGATGAACCTTGTCGCCAAGGAATATGTCGCGGCGCAGGACCCAGAGGATCCGGGCGTCTTGATCCTGTCGCATTTCGCCGGCGCAGCCGAGCAGCTGGACGAGGCCCTGCTGGTCAACCCCTACGACGCCGGCGAGATGGGCGAGGCGATCCGAACCGCGCTGCACATGCCGCTGGACGGGCGCCGGAGCCGCCATTCGGCGATGCTGGCCCGCATCCGCGAGCACGACATCCACTGGTGGACCCGGACCTACCTCGAGGCTCTGGGGGCGAATTGACCCCGGCCCGAGGTCGGCGCAGGGTCGCCGGCCATGGAGGGGGCGCTGCCCCCGCCCTCCGGGCCCCCCCGAGGTATTTCGGGCGAAAAGAGGAGCAGGGCGCCGCGCCCCTGTTTTCGCTGGTCGTCACATATCCCGGGGGAGGCCGGGGGCAGCGCCCCCTTCCTCAGCGACCCCCCGGGTCGCCCCGCTCTCAGGTTGGCGCGCCCGGTGTCAGATCCCCTTGGCCGACCTCCTGCGCGTCGCCGAGAACCGCATCCCCGGCTCGCTCAGCCGTTCCCCCGGCCCGATCCAGGCATAGGCCAACAGGCAGGGGTCCACGTCGCCGGTGGTGATCCGGTGCTCGTGTCCGGGCGCGTTCAGGATCAGCGACCCGGGAGCGAAGACGGCGAATTCGTTCTCCGACCAGGCGCCGGCGACCGAGATGTAGCTTTCCTCGATCTCGGCGTGGCTGTGCTGGGGATAGGTCGTGCGCGGCGCGAAGAGGACGAAGCCGAGGGTCAGCCGGTCCGACAGCACCGGCCCCCGCGGCCCCAGCACCTCGCAATAGGCGTACTTGCGGGCGAGGTGCGGCGGCACCTTCTCGTAGCCGTATTCCCAGGTCAGGTCGCCCGAGGCCCGCTCCAGCGCCCGGCTCATCCCCGCCATCGGCCCCCGCGCGGCGAGGTCGAAGGCGCGGGGCAGATGCGCGACGACGGGCTTGATCACGGGCTGGCGCGGCGCGATCGCGGGGTTCGCGCCGATCACCAGCGACAGCGCATCGCGCACCTTGCGCCGGTGCGACCGGATCGCCTTGCTGCCGCCGTTCGAGGTGCGCGAGTAGACCTCCTGGAACTCGGCCAGCAGATAGGTCCAGCCGGGACAGTCGGACAGCTTCAGCGGGCCGGCGTCAGGCGTCTGCGGCATCTGGACGGGATCGTCGGGCATCGGCGGCTCCTCTGGTTCCGGGCGAGACCTAGGGCCAGCCGGCCGACCTGCCGCGCCAGATTGCGCCGGATTCTTGTCCGCTGCCGTCATCGCGCCCTTCCGGGGGCCGGGCCTACACCGATTTGCGGGCAGCAAGGGCCGCGCTGATCGTGCCGTCGTCGAGGTAGTCGAGTTCGCCCCCCACCGGTACGCCCTGGGCGAGGGTGGTGACCGTCACGCCGGCCAGGTGGTCGGCGATGTAATGGGCCGTGGTCTGCCCGTCGACGGTGGCCGGCAGGGCGAGGATCAGCTCGCTCACCTCTTCCTCGGCGACGCGGCGGATCAGTTGCGGGATGCGCAGCTCTTCCGGTCCCACGGCATCGAGCGCGGAGAGCACCCCGCCGAGCACGTGGTAGCGCCCGCGAAACACCTGCGCCCGCTCCATCGCCCAGAGGTCGGCGACATCCTCGACCACGCAGATCTGGCCGGTCCGCCGTTTCTCGGCGGCGCAGATGTCGCAGGTGTCGGCGGTGGAGACATTGCCGCAGGTGAGGCATTCGCGGGCGGTGGCGGCGACGCGGGCAAGGCTGTCGGCGAGGGGGGACATGAGCTGCCCGCGCTTCTTGATCAAGTGCAGCACCGCCCGCCGGGCCGAGCGGGGGCCGAGGCCGGGAAGCCGGGCCATGAGCGCGATCAGCTCGTCGATGTCGGTGGTGTCTGCGGGCATTGGGATGTGCGTTGGCGCTTCAATTTCTGGGGTGCGGGGCCCGCGCCCTCCCTACGGGAGAACGCTACACCCCGCCCGAACTCCCTTTCTGATCGCCTGCGATCAGAAAGGGAGTTTGAAATCCGCGGGCAGTCCCAGCTCCTGCTGGATCTTGCCCATCTCCTCGGCCGCCTTCTCCTGCGCCCGCTTCTGGGCGTCCTTGATCGCGGCGAGGATCAGGTCCTCGACCACTTCCTTGTCGTCGCCGTTGAAGATCGAGGGGTCGATGTCGAGGGCCTTCAGCTCGCCCTTGGCGGTGGCGGTCGCCTTGACGAGGCCCGCGCCGCTTTCGCCGGTCACGGTCATCGTCTCCAGCTCTTCCTGCATCCGGGCCATCTTGCCCTGCATCTCCTGCGCGGTCTTCATCATCTTGGCCATGTCGCCAAGGTTGCCGAGGCCTTTGAGCATCTCGTCTCTCCTGTCTGGTCAGATGTCACTTAGGCCGCGCGGGGCGGGGCCTCAAGCGGGGTCAGTCGTCTTCGAAGGGGTCCCATTCCTCGTCCACCTCGGGCAGGGCCTCGGTGTGGGCCGCCTGTTCGATTGCCTGGGGCGTGCGGATCGCGGTGATCTTCGCCCCCGGAAAGGCGCGGAACACGGCCTGGGCGAGCGGGTGGGCCTCGGCCTTCTGGCGGAGCGCGGTTTCGGCGGCGTCCCGCACCTCGGCGATGGTCGGCGCGCCGCCCTTGCCGACGGTCACGACCCAGCGCACGCCGGTCCAGCGTTGCAGCCGCTGGCCGAGGCGCTGGACGAGGTCCGTCGCGGCGTCCGGGGTCGGTTCCACCTCGATCCGGCCGGGGGAATAGGAGACGAGGCGCAGGCCCCCCTCGACCTCGACCAGCAGCTTGACGTCCCGCTGGGCGCGGATCAGCTCGATCACGTCCTCGAAACGGGCATAGCGGGCGAGGGCCGTCTCGGCCTTGACGGCGAGAGAGCCGTTCGAGACCGGGCCGGAGGGTCCGGGATGGGTGGGCGCCGGGGTGCCGCGGGCCTCGGTCTGGGCGGAGGGCGCGGCCCTTGGGGCACGCGCGCCGCCGTTCGGGCCGGTGGGCGGGCTGTCCTGGAGTTTCGCCACGAGGTCGCCCGGCGCGGGCAGGTCGGCGACGTGGGTCAGCCGGATCACCGCCATCTCGGCGGCCATCATGGCGTTGGGCGCGCGGGCCACTTCCTCGAGCGCCTTGAGCAACATCTGCCACATCCGGGAGAGCACCCGCATCGGGAGGGCCTGGGCCATGACCAGACCCCGCTCGCGCTCGTCCGGGCCGACGGTGGGGTCCTCGGCGGCGTCGGGCGTGACCTTGATGACGCTGACCCAATGGGCGATCTCGGCGAGGTCGCGCAGGACGGCCATCGGGTCGGCGCCGCCGGCGTACTGGGCGGAGAGTTCGGACAAGGCGCCCGCCGCCTCGCCCTTCAGGATCAGGTCGAAGAGGTCGAGCACCCGTCCCCGGTCGGCAAGGCCGAGCATGGCGCGCACCTGGTCGGCGGTGGTCTCGCCCGCGCCGTGGGAGATGGCCTGGTCCAGCAGCGAGGTCGCGTCCCGGGCCGAGCCCTCGGCGGCGCGGGTGATGAGCGACAGGGCCTCGTCGCTGATCTCGGCCCCTTCCTGCGTGGCGATCCTGCGCAGGAGGCCCAGCATGTCCTCGGGCTCGATCCGGCGGAGGTCGAACCGCTGGCAGCGGGAGAGGACCGTGACCGGGACCTTGCGGATCTCGGTCGTGGCGAAGATGAACTTCACGTGGTCGGGCGGTTCCTCCAGCGTCTTGAGCAGCGCGTTGAAGGCCGAGGTGGACAGCATGTGCACCTCGTCGATGATGTAGATCTTGTAGCGTGCGCTGGCGGCCCGGTAGCGGACGCTGTCGATGATCTCGCGCACGTCGCCGACGCCGGTGTTCGAGGCGGCGTCCATCTCGATCACGTCGACGTGGCGGCCGGCCATGATCGATTTGCAGTGCTCGCAGACGCCGCAGGGTTCGGTCGTGGGGCCGCCGGTGCCGTCCGGCCCGACGCAGTTCATCCCCTTGGCGATGATCCGGGCGGTGGTCGTCTTCCCCGTCCCCCGGATGCCGGTCATGATGAAGGCCTGGGCGATGCGGTCGGCCTTGAAGGCATTGCGCAGGGTACGCACCATCGCGTCCTGCCCGATCAGGTCGGCGAACGTCTCGGGCCGGTACTTGCGGGCCAGGACCTGGTAGGCGGGGCTGTCGGATTCGGTCATCGCCCGGCAGGGTAGGCCGGGGGCTCTGCGAGGTCTAGGGAGAGACGAGGGGTGGCAGGGTGGTTCTCACGCCCCCGACCTGGGGCCTCTTGGCGTCAACCGGGCCACGTGCATTTCGTGCGGCCATGGAGGGCGGTTCCGGTGCTCTGCGGGCAAAGTTCGCTTCGAGCCCCTAGCGGACCCGATCGTCGATAAAGCGAAGACGCAGTGATCGGGCGATCTGATTGCCAAGAGAATTGGCTGCGAGCTGGTTGAATACGTGGTTCGCGAACGGAAGACGCACGAGTTGTAGGTCGACGCCGGCCGCCTGCGCCTCCCGCGCGAATGCTTCTGTCCCGTGTGCGACAACCAGACTGTCATTCTTCGGTATGATGGCGAGTGTCGGCGGCGCATCGGGCGTGATGTAACTCGCTGACGATACGGCTGCCACGCGGTCGGGAAACCGATCAGGAGGGCCACCGAGGTAATCCTCGATCAGCGACACCGGTTCGAAGCCCGGAATGGGATACCCATCGGCATAGATGCTGTCGACATCCACCGCGGGGTATAGGACCGCGATGGCCGAAGGCACCGGTACGGGGGGCGGGCAATCGTCGGTGGAGCGCCCTGCCGCAGCGGCGAACCCGACATTGATCGCAAGGTTTCCCCCGGCGGAATCCCCCATCAGCGCGAGGCGTGAGGGATCGCCTCCGAACTCGGCCGAATTGCGACTTGCCCATGCCAACCCGCAGGTTGCATCGCGCATCGCCTTGTCCCAGGTCGGTTGCCCCGATGAGGCCAAGCGGTATTCGAGGCTGACGACCAGCCACCCTTGGTCGGCGAACCATCGCAAGTCGGCAGCCGTTTCCGTGAAAGTGCCAGTTCGGAAACCGCCCCCATGAATGTAGACGAGTAGAGGCGCGGGCTCGGCCCCGGGAGCAGGGCGATAGATCGCGGCCCGGAGCGTCGTGCCTCCGACATGCTCCATCGTCTCGATCTCGTCCGGTGCCGGGGACCTCATGTCCGCGAGGGACAGAGTGGCGAGCGGATCGAGGACTGCGCCCGCAGAACCGGCCGCCACAAGAATCCGCGCAAGGATGTATGCCGCGCCGATCATCGCGGGAACGGCCAGCACGAGGGTAATGTCACCCAGCCACCCAATTTGCGCGCGTCGACCGAAGATGCCGATCAGCACGGCGACAAGCGCGGTCAGAAGGAGGAACGGCCCCCACGTCATCCAGACCATCGAACCGATGACAGCGAAGAGGCTGCTCGTCGGATCGAAGAAAGCCCCAACCACGAGGCATAGCACGGCCATACTGGTGGTGAGTGCCATGATCGACAGGACGGTGAGGATGAACCGCATGGGAAAATCGAGCATGGTTCCGGCCTTGAAGGCAAGGCCGGACCGGTCGAGTTACGGGGACATGCGTGGTGATCGGCGAAGTCGAGCTGGCAAAGCGCGAAGCAAGAGGCACCGAGACGAAGTCCGCTTTGTCCGCACAGCCGCCCGGCAGGAGGGCCCTCTGTTTGCGCCGGGCGTTATCGGCGGCGTGACGATACATCCGGCAGGCCGCGTGCCGTCCGCCATGCGGTCACGGCTCGGCGCCGGGGCGCGACCTCAGAGGGACCAGAGGATTGCCCCCGTCGCCACCGCCCCCACCGACATGATCGCCGCGATCCAGCCGTAGCCCTTGTTCGGGATCGACTGCACGTCCTCTTGGTCCAGCCGGGCGTGGGTGTGGCAGGCGTTCCGCCAGGCCTGCCAGAAGATGTAGAGCGCGACGGCCACGAAGATGCTCGCGACCGCCTTGGCCGCCCATTCCGGCTCGGCCGGGCGGAAGACGGCGCGCATCCCGATCGCGACGGCCAGCGCCGCCATGCCGGTGCGCATCCAGCCGGCGAAGGTGCGCTCGTTCGCCAGCACGGTCCGGTCCTCGGCCCATTCGGTGCGGGCGCGGGCCTTGTCGGTCTGGTCGCCCTCGGGTGTCATGTCCCGAAGGTGGCGCGGATCGTTGCGAGGTCCAGCGCGCCGCGCTATCCTGAAGGCGCCCACGGGGGGCGCCCAGGTCCGCGGACAGCCGTCATCGGCACCCGACAGAACACCAGACCAGACCACGCACGGTCTTTTCCATGCCCGTCTTCAGCGGACCGCCGGGCCAACGATGGGAAAGCCGATGCCGAAATCACTCGACCAGTTCCGCCGCGATGCCAAGGCCCTCCGCCGCGCCCATGAGGCCGGGGATGCCGATGCGCTCACCTTCCTCAAGTCAGGGCTGGGGCCGCTGCCGGACCGCTCCCTGAAACACGCCGATTACCTGCACGCCATCGCACGGGCCGAGGGCTTCGCCTCCTGGCCCGCGCTCAAGGCCGCGGCCGAGGTGCACGGGATGGACCGTGCCGCCCGGATCGCCGCCCTGACCCGGGCCGCCGCGCTGGGGCAGGGCGAGATCGCGCGGGCGCTGCTTGAGGCGGACCCGGACCTTCCCCGAGCGACGCCGGGCCTTGCCGCGGCGCTCTACGAGCCGGAGGCGCTGCAAGGGTTCCTCGCCAAGGGCGACGGTCTGGCCGCCGAGGGCACCGCCCCGCCCTTCATCCACCTCTGCCGGTCGCGGATGTGGTCGCACCTGCCGGACCGGGCCGGGGCGATGATCACCTGCGCCGAGGCGTTCCTCGCCGCGGGAATCGACGTCAACCAAGGCACGCCCCGGGGCGAGGGGCACCAGCTGTCGCCGCTCTACTACGCCCTCGGCCATGCGGGTAACCTGGCCCTCGCCCGCTGGCTGCTGGAGCACGGGGCCGACCCCGACGACAACGAGAGCCTCTACCACGCCTGCGAGCTGGGTCACGTCGAGGGAGTGCGCCTGCTGGCCGAGTTCGGGGTGGACCCTAGGGGCACCAACGCCCTGCCCCGTGCGCTGGACTTCGACGACCCGGCGCTGGTCCGGGCGGTGCTGGACGCCGGGGCCGATCCGAACGAGGTCTCGGCCGCGCCAATGGGGGGCGAGGCCCCGATGGTGATCCCCGCCCTGCCCCAGGCGGCCCGACGGATGCAAAGCATGGAGATCGTGGAGATGTTGCTGGAGGCCGGGGCCGATCCGATGTCCGCCTGGAAAGGCCGTCCAGCCTATGTCCATGCCGCCGTCTACGGGCACGAGAGCCTGCGCAAGAGGCTCGAGGCGATGGGCGCGGCGGTGGACCTCGCCCCGGCGGAAGTGACGCTGGCGGCGGCGGCGCGGGGCGAGGTGCGGGGCACCCTTTCGCCGGAGGACCTGCCGGAGGCCTTCGCCGGGATCCTGGGCGACCTGATCCCCCTCCCCGGCAAGATGGACCACATCAAGGCCCTCGTCGCCCTCGGCCTGACTTGGGACAGGCCCGATCCGCATGAGGCGTTGACCCCTGTGCAGGCGGCGGGATGGGCCGGGTGGCCGGAGGTGGTGGGCTACTTCCTGTCCCTCGGCCCGGACCTGACCCATGTGAACGCCTACGGCGGCACGCTCCTCAGCACCATCATCCATGGGTCCGAGAACAACCCGCTGCGGGCCGGACGCGATCACGCGGCCTGCGCCCGTCTGGCGCTCGAGGCCGGGCACACCCTGCCCGCCCGGGCGCTGGAACTGGCCAGCGACCCGGACGTCGCCGCCGTGCTGGCCGACTGGGCCGAGGCGCATCCCGAGACGGTGGTGACCCATGGTATTGCCTGAATTCTCGATCTTCGAGGTGACGGCGGGGGGCGGCACGCTCGCCCTCTCGCCCCTGCCCGGCCGGTCGCGGCACTACGCGGCGGATTTCGCCCGACTGCTGGCCTGGGACCCCGCGCTGGTGGTGACCATGTGCACCATGGCCGAGCTGGAGCGGAAGGGCGCCGGCGGCCTCGGCGAGGACTGCGCCGCCTGCGGAATCGACTGGCGGCATCTGCCGGTCGTGGATTTCGACGTGCCGGGAGAAGCGGATCTCGCGGAGTGGGACGAGACGGCGGCACTGGCGAGGGAGCACCTGGGGCGCGGCCGCCGGGTGCTGTTTCACTGCTTCGGCGGCTGCGGGCGGTCGGGGATGGCGGTGCTGCGGCTGCTGGTGGAGCTGGGGGAGGCGCCGGAGGCGGCCCTGGCCCGGCTGCGTGCGGTCAGGCCCTGCGCGGTGGAGACCGAGGCTCAGTTCGGCTGGGCGACTGGCGGACGGACCGCGGGCCGCTCGACCTAGGACGGGGGCCGCTGCGAGCCTGTCCTGGCCGAACGGCCCCCCGTTCGTCGAGACACCCGCGCCCCGGCCCCGGGCCGGGACCTCGCGCACCTGTCGACCGGGCCCCGGATCGGGTCCGGGGCGCGCCTCAGCCCTTCGCCAGTTTCAGCGGGACCGAATGGCGCAACCAGATCCAACCCGTGCCGGGAAGGCTCACCTTGCCGCCGGCGAAGCTGCCCTCGTGCGGCCCCGTCACCTCGGCCTCGCCTGTCACCTTCACGGCAACGGGCTTCGGTCCGAGGTTGTAGAGGCAGGTCAGCGACTCCGCCCCCGCCGTGCGGGTGAAGCCCAGCACCGGCTCCGGCAGGTCGTGGAAGGTCACGTCCCCCTCGCGCAGGGGCGCGGAGCCCTTCCGGTAGGCGATGACCTCCTTGTAGTGCTGGAGCACGCTGTCGTTCGCCGCCGCCTGGATGTTGACCGCGCGGGCCGCCTGCGGCGCCTTCACCGGCAGCCAGGGCGCGGCGGTGGAGAAGCCCGCGTTCGGCGCGTCCTTCTCCCAGACCATCGGTGTCCGGCAGCCGTCGCGGCCCTTCTCGGCGGGCCAGAAGCGCAGGGCCGGCGGGTCGGTCAGCTCGGCATAGACCAGCTCGGTGTCGGTCTGGCCCAGCTCCTCGCCCTGGTAGATGCCGATGGTGCCGGGGAAGGACATCAGCATCGCGCAGGTCATCCGGGCCACGGCGTCGGTGTCGCCGCCCGCGTGATCCGCCCAGCGCCCCGCGTGGCGCGGCACGTCGTGGTTCGAGAAGGACCATTCGGGGTGCCCGTTCGGCGCCCCGTCGCGGAAGCCCTTGATGCAGTTGCGGAAATGCTTGGCGGAAAAATCCGGTCCCAGCATGGCGAAGGAATAGGCCATGTGCAGGCGATCCTCGCCCTCGGTGTACTCGGCCATGACCTCGATCGACCGGTCGCCGTCCTCGCCGACCTCGCCCACCATCATGATCCCCTCGTATTCGTCGCAGACGGCCCGCATCCGCTCGAGGAAGGCCACGTTCTCGGGCCGGGTCTTGTCGTAGAGGTGGCGCTGCATCCCGTAGGTGCCGCTGGCCATGGCGAAGCCGTCCGCCGTGGCGGGCGGGTTGTCCCGCAGCTGGTCGTCGTGGATGTAGTAGTTGACGGTGTCGAGGCGGAAGCCGTCCAGCCCCCGGTCCAGCCAGAAGCGCATGACGTCCAGGAGGGCGTCCTGAACCTCCGGGTTGCGGCAGTTGAGGTCGGGCTGCGAGGTCAGGAAGTTGTGGAAATAGTACTGCTTGCGGCGGGGCTCGAACTCCCAGGCGCTGCCACCGAAGACGCTCGCCCAGTTGTTCGGCGGGCTGCCGTCGGGCTTGGGGTCGGCCCAGACGTACCAGTCGGCCTTGGGGTTGGTCCGGTCCGCGCGGCTTTCCTCGAACCAGGGGTGCTTGTCCGAGGAGTGCGAGAGGACCTGGTCGACGATGACCTTGAGCCCGAGGTCATGGGCCGCGGCGATCATCTCGTCGAAATCCTCCAGCGTGCCGAACAGCGGGTCGATGTCGCAGTAGTCCGAGACATCGTAGCCCATGTCCGCCTGCGGCGAGGTGAAGATCGGCGAGAGCCAGACGCAGTCGGCGCCGAGGTCCGCGATATGGGGCAGCCGCTGGGTGATGCCCTTGAGATCGCCGACACCGTTCCCGGTGCTGTCCTGAAAACTGCGCGGATAGACCTGGTAGATCACCGCATCCCGCCACCATTCCCGCATCTCAGGCTCCTTCTCGTGTCATGTTAGCGCCAACAGCGGCGCCCTCTACTGGACCTAGAGCGAAACGCAAGGGTCCCCACCTCGGCTCACGCCACCGGCTCGGACAGGTCCAGCCCCGCCACTTGCCCCAGTTCGCGTAGCACCGCATCCACGCCCTGCCGGTGCCGCAGCGCGGTGAAGACAAACGGCCGGCCTTCGCGGACCCGGGTCGTGTCCCGCTCCATCACCTCGAGCGAGGCGCCCACGTAAGGCGCGAGGTCCACCTTGTTGATGACGAGGAGGTCCGATTTCGTGATCGCCGGGCCGCCCTTGCGGGGGATCTCCTCGCCCGCCGCAACGTCGATCACGTAGATCGTGACGTCCGCCAGTTCCGCGCTGAAGGTGGCCGAGAGGTTGTCACCGCCGCTCTCGATCAGGACGATCTCGACCTCCGGGTGCCGCTTCACCATCCGGTCCACGGCGGCGAGGTTGATCGAGGCATCCTCGCGGATCGCGGTGTGGGGGCAGCCCCCGGTCTCGACCCCGATGATCCGGTCGGCGGGCAGGATCTGCATCCGGGTCAGGGCCTCTGCGTCCTCCTGCGTGTAGATGTCGTTGGTGATGACGCCGATGGACCGGTGCGGATGCAGGGCCTCGGCCAGCCGGGCCGTCAGGGTCGTCTTGCCCGCCCCAACCGGGCCGCCGATGCCGATGCGCAGAACCATGTCAGAACCCCTCCGTCGTGGTGGCCGCAAGGACCAGGTAGATCATGCCGAGCGCGCCGGTCAGCGGGCCGTACCGCGTCTCGTCCAGCCGGCGGAACGGCTGTTCGGGCGTCATGGCCCGCGCCCAGGGCGAATAGGCGAAGACGGCCCGAAGCTGGAACACAAGCGCGATGACCACAAGGCCCGCCGTCCGCAGGCCCGAAGGCGGCAGCCAGGGCCAGGCGGCGGCGAACATCAGCGCCACGGTGACGAGGGCGGTGGGCGCGGCCCCCGGCATCCGGGTGATCCCGCGCGTGCCGACGACCGCCCGCGCGAGCGCCGCCTCGTCCGTGATGGGCCACCAGTAGCCGAGGGCCCAGAGAAGGTGGATCGCCGCAATGACGATCAGCACGGCCGAGGCGATGAGGGCGAAGATACTCACCGCCGCTCCTCCTTCATTCTGGCCAAAAAACGCATCTGCGACTCAGGACCGGAAGAGCCGCGGCTGGAGCGTCTCGTGCCCCATCGCCGCCACGTCCGAGAGGAAGGTCGCCGAGGCGAGCCTCTCCAGGTCGCCGGTCTTCGCGGCCTCGGCCGCGGCGGCGATCCGCGGGGTCAGCCCGGCGATCACCTCCTGCCCCGCCGTCTGGCCGAGGACCGACAGTCGGATCGCGGCCGAGACGAGATTTGCCGCAATGGCCTGAAGGAACAGGATCAGCGTCAGGGAGAGGTCCAAGCCCTCTGCCCGCGCCGCCGCGCCCAGCGCGACGGGGTAGGTCAGCTCCGGCAGGTCCGGCCCGCCCGACCCGCGCAATGTCCGGCAGAAGGCCGCGCCCTGCTCCGCCGTCTCGTCCAGCCGCTCGGCGCTGGCGGCGAAGGCGCGGGCCTCGGCGTCGATCTCCTCCGGCGGAAGGCCTTGGTGAAAGGCCGCGGCGACAAGCACCGCATCGGAGCGGAGCGATCCGTGGTCCAGGAGGTCCGCCAGCCACTCCGACAGCGAGCCTGCGTCCCGCACCCAGCCCGCCGCCACCGCCTGCTCCAGCCCGTGCGACCAGGCGAAGGCCCCGACCGGGAAGGCCGGCGAGAGCCAGCGCGACAGGGTCAGCGCGTCAGTCATGGGAATGGGCGTGATCGTGGGAGTGCGCGGTGTGGCCGTGCTCGTGGGAGTGGGTCCGCCCGGTGCCATAGGCCCCGCCCTCGGGGGTGAAGGGCTCGGTCACCTCTGTCAGCGTGGCGCCCAGGTGCTCCAGCATGTGCCCGATCACCGGGTCGCGCTGGATCAGCAGGCGGTCCGCCTCGATCTGGCAGGGTGTGTGCCGGTTGCCGATATGCCAGGCGAGGCGGGTGAGGTCCTTGCTCGTCACCGCCAGCAGAGCCTCGGGCGCGGCCGCGATCTCGGCCCAGCCGCCGCCCGGCAGTTCGATGGCGTCGCCGGCGTTCAGGCTGACCGTGTGGTCGAAGGCGGCGACGAAGGGCGCGGCGCCTTCAGGGTCCAGCCGCTTGCGGCGGAAGTACCGGTCCTCGTAGGTCAGCGCGATGCGCGCCGCAGCGGGCCCGGTCCACGATCCGGCCCGGTGGACATGTGTCGTGACGGGCAGGTCAGCCATGACCCGCCCCCCGCGCGGGGCCGTTCAGAGGTAGAACAGGTCCCTGAAGACGTGATGCGCGATCTTGTCCCGCGTCAGGCCCATTTCGGCCAGCTGCGCGTCGGACATGGCGTTCAGCCGCTCGAAGTCGCGCATCCGCCGGCTGGACTGCGCATAGGTGTCGAGCGCCTGGCCGATGCGGGCGAAGAAGGCGCCGAGCCCCGAAGTGCGGCTGACGGCGGCGTGGTTGGTGGTGATGTAAGCCATTGGAAACCCCTTGTCGGTTCAAGTCCGGTTTCCTCCCTTGGTCCTGACAATAGGGTGGAGAGACTGACCTAACCACCGACGATGCTTCAACCCCGCCATGCGTGGAGTGCAACTGCCCGGTCGCTAACGGAATTTTCACCACTCTCGGGGATGCTTCGCCATGCACCAGGCCCAGCTTCCCTTCGCCGACCCGGCCCGCCTTGCGGATGACCTCGGCCGCGTGCGGGACGAGATGATGGCGCTCAAGGCCCGGGCCGACGCCCTGCGCGCGGCGCTGATCGCGGCGCGGCCGAACGGGCCGGTCGTGGGCGCGGCCTACCGCGTCACGGTCAGGACCGGGACGGCCCGGCGCTTCGACCAGTCCCTTCTGCCTGCCCATATCCGCGAGGATCCCCGGTACTTCCGGCTGGTGACGTCCCAGACGGTCGTCGCCCGCCCCCTCGGCCCCGAGGACCTGGAAGAGGAGGATATCGTCCTGATCGAACCCTTCTGACCGCATCGCCGCCTCAGAACAGGAAGTACCGCTGCGCCATCGGCAGTTCGGTCGCAGGCTCGCAAGTCAGCAGTTCACCGTCGGCGCGGACCTCATAGGTCTCGGGGTCGACCTCGACGTGGGGCGTCGCGTCGTTGAGGGCGAGGTCCTTCTTGCCGATGCCCCGGGTATTCGTCACCGCGATCAGCTCTTTCGACAGGCCGTACTGCCCGGCGATGTCCGCGCCCATTGCCGCCTCGGAGGTGAAGATGACCGAGGAATTGATCCGCGAGCGCCCGTAGGCCCCGAACATCGGCCGGGAATAGACCGGCTGCGGCGTCGGGATCGAGGCATTCGGGTCGCCCATCTGCGCCATGGCGATGGTCCCGCCCAGCAGGACCATCTCGGGCTTCACGCCGAAGAAGGCCGGGTTCCAGAGCACCAGGTCCGCCCGCTTGCCGACCTCGATGGAGCCGATGTGCTTGGAAACTCCGTGGGCGATGGCCGGGTTGATCGT
>JAMWZF010000379.1 GCA_024304875.1 Paracoccaceae bacterium | reverse complement strand
GTCTCGCTCGCCACGTTCTTTCTGCTGAATGTCGCGACCGATCCCGCCTACGCCATCGCCGGCGAGGACGCCACGCCCGAGATGCTGGCCCAGATCCGCGAGACCTACGGCCTCGACCGGCCGCTTGCGACCCGCTACTTCGACTGGCTCGGCGGCGTCCTGACCGGCGATTTCGGCGAGAGCTACTACTGGAACAAGCCGGTCGCCGAGCTCGTCGCAGACCGCGCGCCCACGACCATCGCGCTGGCGCTGTCGGCGCTGACCGTCACCATCGTGATCTCGATCCCGCTCGGGGCATGGGCGGCGCTCAAGCCCAACTCCTGGGCCGACCGGTTCGCGCTCGGCGTCGCGGTCTCGGCGCAGGCGGTGCCGAACTTCTGGCTCGGGCTCATCATGATCATCCTCTTTGCGGTGACGATCCCGATCTTCCCCGTCTCGGGCGACGATACCTGGCTGCATTTCGTGCTGCCCGCATTCGTCCTGGGCGCCAGCTCCGTTCCGGCAGTGATGCGGCTGACGCGGACCGGGCTGATCGAGGTGATGGACAGCGATTACATCCGCACCGCCCGGTCGAAGGGCTTTCGAGGGATGCCGCTTCTGACCCGGCACGCGATGCGCAACGCGATCCTGCCTGTCGTGTCCGTCCTCGCCGTGCAGCTCGGGCAGAAGTTCGGTGGCTCGGTGATCACCGAGAGCATCTTCGCCATCAACGGGCTCGGCCGCCTGGCGCTCGAGTCGATCCTCGGCTCGGACATCCCGACCGTGCAGATGCTCATCTTCGTCTTCGCCCTCGTCTTCGTGGCCATGAACCTTCTGGCCGACATCCTGAACGCAGCATTGGACCCGAGGATCCGCATCGGATGACCGTGAGAGACGCCGACCCCATCCAGACCGACCCGACCCAGCCGCATGCCGCGCGAACCACCGCGGCCGCGACCGACGATGTGCCCGAGGCGCTTCCGCCGACGCCGCGCCGGCTGGCCCTGACGAGGGCGCGCGGCCATGGCGGCCTCCTGATAGGCGGTACGATCATCCTGACGCTGGTTCTGGTCGCGATCTTCGCCCCACTCCTGGCGCCGCACGATCCCTTCGCCCAGTCGCTCAGCGCGCGGATGCTGCCGCCGGCCTGGGCCGAGGGCGGCAACCCCGAATACCTCCTCGGCACCGACCAGAACGGCCGCGACTATCTCAGCCGGCTGATCTACGGTGCCCGCATCTCTCTGATGATCGGGCTCGGCGCCGCCTGCATCGGGATGGTGATCGGGGTCACTCTCGGCGTCATTGCGGGCTATTACGGCGGCTGGATCGACCATGCGGTCAGCTTCCTTCTGACCGCGCAGCTGGCGCTGCCGGGCCTGCTGCTCGCCATGGCGCTCGTCTTCATCATCGGCCCCTCAGTCTGGGTCGTGATCGGCATCGTGGGCGTGCTGCACTGGACCTACTACCTGGTCGTGACCCGCGCAGCGACTCAGCGCATCCGCAACCTCGACTTCGTCGCCGCCGCGCAGGCCGCAGGGTCGAGCCCGGGCCAGATCATCCGGCACGAGATACTGCCCAACCTGGCAAGCTCGATCATCGTGATCTTCACCTTCGAGCTCGGCATCGCGATCCTCGCGGAATCGAGCCTGTCCTTCCTCGGCGTCGGCATCCAGCCGCCGATGCCGTCCTGGGGCCTGATGATCGCCGAGGGCAAGCAGTCGATGTTCTATCGCCCCTGGCTGGTGGTGCTGCCCGGCCTCTGCCTCTTCGCTCTGGTGATCGGCGCCAACCTGCTCGGCGATGGCCTGCGCGATGTCACCTCGCCCGACGGGAGGAACTGAGATGCCGATGCTCGAAATAGATGATCTCTCCGTGACGCTCGACCTTCCGGCGGGGCCCCTGCATGCGGTCCGCGACGTATCTCTCAGCCTCGAAAGGGGCGAGAGCCTCGGCATCGTGGGCGAAAGCGGGTCGGGCAAATCCATGTCCGCGCTCGCGCTGATGCGACTTCTGCCGCGGCGGGCGCGGATGGGGGCGGGTACCATGCGCTTCGACGGGGTGGATCTTTCGGGGGTAGACGACGCGACTTTCGCCACCGACTACCTGGGGCCGAGGCTCGGCATGATCTTCCAGGAGCCGATGACCTCGCTCAACCCGGTCTACCGGATCGGCCGGCAACTGACCGAGGCGAGCGTCCGCTGCGGCAAGCTGTCCGCCTCTGCCGCCCGCCGCCGCGCGATAGAGCTTCTGGACCGCGTCGGCATCCCAGAGCCGGCGGCGCGCATGGACCAGTATCCGCACCAGCTTTCGGGCGGGCAGCGGCAGCGCGTGATGATCGCCATGGCGCTGATGATGGAGCCCGACCTGCTGATCGCCGACGAGCCGACGACCGCGCTCGACGTCACGGTGCAGGCCCAGATCATGGAGCTTCTCGAGGATTTGCGGCGCGAGATGGGGATGGGCATGATCCTCATCACCCACGACCTTGCCGTCGTCGCTCGCAACGTCGACCGGGTCGCGGTCATGTATGGCGGCGAACTGGTCGAGGCGGGCGGGGCGGCGCCCGTCCTGCGTGCGCCACGCCACCCCTATACGCGGGCCCTGCTCGGGGCGATTCCCCGCACCGACGGGCCGGTCCGCAAGCTCGAGGCGATCCCCGGAACGGTGCCGTCGCTCTATTCCCGCCCAGAGGCCTGCGTCTTCGCCCCGCGCTGCCCCCACGCGCGTCCCGAATGCCGACAGAGCCGGCCGCCGGTGCGGGGCGACAGCGGGCACTGGCGCCGCTGCGTGCTGGCCGATGCGGATCTGCGCGCCGCGAGAGAGGCTCCCGAGATCATCGAGCGGGCCCGCGCGGCTTCGGGCGAGACTGCACTCGAGGCCCGCGGCGTGACACGCGTCTTTCACAGCCGCAAAGGACTGTTCGGTCCACTGCACGAGATCCGCGCCGTCGACGGCGTCGATCTGAGCGTCGCGCGGGGAGAGATCCTCGCCCTCGTCGGCGAAAGCGGCTCGGGCAAGTCGACGCTCGCGCGGATGCTCCTGGGCCTCGATGTGCCGACCGCGGGCGAGATCCTGCTCGACGGCACGCCGGTCTCGCAATTGTCCCCGATGGACCGGGCGGGGCGGGTGCAGCCGATCTTCCAG
>JAMWZF010000378.1 GCA_024304875.1 Paracoccaceae bacterium | reverse complement strand
CGGCGGCGAGGGTGTTCTTGAGGTCCTCTTCCATCTTCTGCAGGTCCTTCTCGGCCGCAGCGCGCTTGGCCTTGCCCTCGTCGGCGATGGCGAGGCTCTCGTTGATCGTGGCGATCAGGTCGGCGTTGGCCTTCTTCACCGCCTCGATGTCGAAGACGCCGCGCTCCATCTCCTGCCGGATGGTCCTGTTCGCCTCGCGCAGGTTGGCGGCATTGGCGGTCAGAAGCTCGTTGGTCAGGTCGTTGGCGTCGCGCACGGCGGCGGCGGCCTCGGACGACCGCTGGATCGTCACCGCCTGGGCCAGCTGCGTCTCCCACAGGGGCACGGTGTTGAGGAGGGTCGAGTTGATCTTGGTGACGAGGCTCTTGTCGTTCTCCTGTACCAGCCGGATCGAGGGCAGGGACTGCATCGTCACCTGCCGGGTCAGCTTGAGGTCGTGGACCCGGCGCTCGAGGTCGTCGCGGGCGGCGCGCAGGTCGCGCAGCTCCTGCGCCTTCATCACGCCCTGCTCCTCGGGCGCGGCCTGCACCTCGGCCTCCTTGGCGGGGATCGTGGTCTCGTCCAGTTCCTTCAGCTTCTCCTCGCCCGCGGCGATGTAGATCGCCAGCTCGTCGTAGAAGGCGAGGGTCTTCTCGTAGAGCCGGTCGAGGCTCTCGATATCCTTCAGCAGCACGCTCTCGTGACGGTTCAGGTCGTCCGTGATCCGGTCGATCTGGCCCTGCACCTCCTCGAAGCGAGCCGCGAACTTGGCAGCCGGGGCGGCCTTGCCGATCAGCCTTTCCCACCAGGAGCGCTTCCGGCGCACGTCAAGCTCGTTCACGTTGAAACCGCGGATCGTGGTGACGATGGACCGCAGGGAATCCCCCGCCGGGCCTACGTCCTTGTTCCGCACGCCCTGCAACATGGACTGCGAGATCTGCTGCAACTCGGCCTGCGCGCCCGACCCGAAGGCGATGATCGAGTTGGTGTCGGCCATGTCGATCTCGTCCATCCTGGCACGGATCACGGCTCTGGTCGGCTCGTCGGCCTCGGAGAGGGGCACCACGGCGTTGGCCTCCTTGGGTTCTGGCAGCACGACGGCGTTCATTTTCTCGACCTCGGCCAGCGTGGCCTTGGCGCTTTCCATGTTCCTGGCAGTGGTCTCTGACATCCCTCGTCCCCTTCTGGCGGGTTCAAATACCTTCGCGCTGCAAGCGGTCGCGCAGCACCTTGATCTCGATTTCCATGTCTTCCTGGTCGTTGCGAAGCATCTTGTCCCGGCGCGCGGCGAAATTCGTCTCGAGGTCGGTCAGCAGTGTTTCATACTCCGAGCGGGCCTGTTCGGATCCCGTCTTGCGGTAATGATCCACGAACTTGGCCGTCGCGTCGTCTGCGCCCTGCATGTAGACGGTCAGGTACTTGCGGGCGCCGGTGAGGTCGCGGGGGTCCTCCTCGACGGTGCGGACAAGGCGGCCGGCGGCGCCGAGGAAGGCCTCGACCCGGGTGGTCAGGGCGCGGTCCTTCAGTTCCGCGATCCGGGCGCGCATGGAGACCATGTGCTCCTCGGCCTTCTCGACCACCACGGCGACGCGGTCCTGCTGGAAGGTGTCGACCCCCTCCATCCGCTTGTCGCGCATCGGGTCGAGGCCGAAGGCGGCGAGGTGCAGGCCCCCGGCGGCGACGCCGTAGAGGACCGATCCGATCGCGCCCGCACCGCCGGTGAAGGCCGCCCCGGCGATGCCGATGCCGGTGAGGGCGGTGGCGAAGATCTTGCGCGGGATCGCGGGCCGGCGGGCGACCTTGCGGGCGGCGTATTCCGCCTCGGCCCGCAGCCCTTCGCGCAACAGCCAGGCGGCGAGGCCGAGGATGCCGGCAGAGGCCAGCCCGATCACCAGGTTCACCGGCCCCTCGCCGAAGGAGGTGAAGGCCAGGATCAGCGGCGGGACGAACAGGAAGTTGGCCTTGCCACCCACGGCGTCGACGCGCACCTGCGGCGTGGCGGGGGCCTGCGCCCTCGGGCGCTCGCCCGGCCGCGTGCCGCCGGGGCTGTACTTGCCGCCGTAGGACTTCGCCATCAGATCGACCCCACGAAGCCCGAGGAGACGCCAATCATCAGGATGACGAGAAGAATGTAGGAGACGGTTCGAAAGCTGCCCGGCATCTGCGGCCCCTTCTGCACGGCGCGGGCACCCTGGCTGACCGCGCTTTCCACCGGGCGCAGCGCAGCCGCCAGCGCGCCCAGCATCAGGACGATCAGCGTCACCACGATCAGGGCGATGGCCAGACGTGCCATGTCCTGCTGCTCCCACCAATTGCGTTGGTTGGCAGCATAAAGTCCCTCTGCCCCGATTGCGAGGGCCGAAGGGGGGCGGACCGGCCTACTTTCGCCGGCACCTGCGGATCGTCAGACCTCGGGCCGGGGGCGCTCACCCGCCGACCACGGCCAGGTCCAGCGCGCCCGCCGCACCGCGCAGGATCGCGGCCAGGCGCGGCGCGGTCGCCTCGGTCCGGGGGCGCGGCAGCATCAGGCTGATCGTCCGGTCCGCACCCGGCATCGCCAGCGGCATCATGCGCACCTCGCTGCGGTGGACGCCCTGACGGCGGGCGAAGAGGTCGGGCAGGATGCCGATCCCCGCACCCGTCGCGGCCATCAGCACGATGGAATCGAGGCTGGTCCCCTCGTAGTCGTCCGACACGACCGCGCCGCTGGCCCCGGCGATGCCGTAGACGATCCGCGCCAGCCGGTGCCCGGTGTCGAGGGTGAGGAGTCGCTCGCCGGCGAGGTCCGCCGCGGTGACGCGCGGCCGCCCCGCCAGGGCATGATCCTCGGCCACCGCGACCCAGAGCGGTTCGGTGAACAGCGGGTATTGCACCGTGTTCGGGTGGTCCTCGGGGGTCGAGATCACCGCGTCGAAGCGCCCGTTGCGGATGCCCTCGCCCAGGTCGAGGGTGTTTTCCTCGCGCACAATGACGCGCAGGTCGGGCTCTTCCTCGTGCAGGGCCTTCATCGCCTGGGGCAGAAGGTAGGGGCCGATGGACGGCAGGACGCCGAGACGCAGCCGCCCGCCGAAGGGCAGGTCGGAGAGCATGACGCCGCGCAGGGCCTCGGCCTCGGCCAGGATGCGGCGGGCGCGGGTGACGAATTCCACCCCCTT
>JAMWZF010000377.1 GCA_024304875.1 Paracoccaceae bacterium | reverse complement strand
GTAGACCCCCGCCTTCAGCAGAGGCCGCGCCGCGCCGGGCACCGCCTGCCCCCGGACCACCGCCCGCGCGTATTCGAGGAACAGCGCCGCGTTCTCCGGCCCGCCCTCGACGAGGTAGGACCAGAGCGCGTCATAGGCCGCGGCCCCGACGGTCGACAGCTCCCGCAGCTCGGGGTCCGGCTTGTCGTCGCCGGGCAGGAAGGCCACGGGCACCCCGCCCAGTCGCAGCCGGGCCGCGTATTGCTCCACCCCGTAGGGCCAGTACCCCCGCCCGCCCAGCAGGCGCAGGATCACCAGTCTCGACCCCTCGCAGCATTGGTCCAGATGCAGGTCCACCGACATCGGGTGCCGCAGGTGCATCAGGTTCATCAGCCGCAGGGAGGGCGGATCCGCCATCTCGGCCCGCGCCTCGGACAGCGCGGCCAGCTCGGTATCGGCGGCCGAGATGACCACGACCTCCGCCGGGGTCTGGCCGGGATCGACCGGGTCCGTCCCGTCCTCGATCGCGCCCGGGGTTGCGGCAAGGAGATGCATCAGTGAACCCCGCGCCCCCGCCCCGCGTTGTGCCCGCAAACAGGAGCACCGACATGGCAGAGCGCAGGAACTGGGGCGATCGCCCCGCCGATCCCTCCGAGCGGACGGCGACGGACGAGGACAACGGCAAGGCGGTCCGCGGTCACGAGGACATCGACAAGCACGGTCACGACAAGGGCGAGGGCGACCGCGAGGAGGAGAGGAAGGGCCAGAAGGGTCACTGAAGCGCCTTCGCCATGAAGACGCTCGACCCGTTCTCCGCGTAGGCGCCGAAGGGGCCGGTGCGGGCGTAGCCGTGCCGCTCGTAGAGCCGGATCGCCGCGGGCGTGGCTTCGCCCGTCTCGAGCCGCATGAGGGTCTGGCCCTCGGCAAGCGCCGCCGCCTCGCAGGCCCGCATGATCGCGTCCGAGACGCCCTTGCCCCGGGCGGCGGGGGCGACGTAGATGCGCTTCAGCTCGGCATATCCGTCGTAGATGCCGAAGCCGCCGCAGCCCAGCGGCACCTCGCCCTCCATCGCCACGAAGAACCGGACCTCCTGCGCCACCAGCGCCCGGGGGTCCAGCGCCGTGCGCAGATGCGCGGGATAGAGCGCCGCCTGCTCGCGCTCGGACCCGTCGATCATCTCCAGGGCGGCGGGGCCCAGCGGGCTGACCCTGCGGATGGTGAGGCCCATGTCCTTCATGTCAGAACCTTCTCGTAGAACAGGGAATGCGGGCTCTCCTCGTAGTCCCCGAACGGCCCGCAGGCTTTGAAGCCGTGCCGCTCGTACAGGCGATGCGCGGCGTCCAGCCCGGTCCCCGTCTCCAGCCGGAGCATCGGCAGGCCCTCCTCCCGCGCGATGTCCTCCAGCGCCCGAAGGATCGCCGCCGCCACCCCCTTGCCCCGGCCCTCGGGCGCGGTGAACATCGACTTCACCTCGCCGTAGCCCTCCTTGAGCGCCAGCGCCCCGGTGCCGAGGGTGACGCCGCCCTCGCGGGCCGCGAGGAACCGCACCTCGGGGGCCTCCAGCGCGGCCACGTCCAGGTAATGACAGGCCCCCGCCGGGAACAGCGAATTCATCAGCGCATGGTGCATCGCCAGCAGCGCGCTCGGCTCCGGGTCCGACGCGCGGGCGGCCTCGACGATGATCATGTCCGGCTCACGAGGCCAGCGCGGCCTCGATCGCCGCCCGGTCCAGCCCCGCCTGCCCGATGACCACCAGCCGGGTCTCGCGCGTCGTCAGAGGCTTGTCGAAATAGGTGTCCACCCGGGGGCCGACCGCCTGCACCGACAGGCGCAGCGGCTTGCCCGCGACGGCGACGAAGCCCTTGAGGCGCAGGATGTCGTGCGCCCGGATCACCTCGGCCAGCCTGGCGGCATAGGCGGGGCCGTCCGCGACCTCGCCCAGCGTCACGACGAAGCTCTCGAAGTCGTCGTGATCGTGGTGATGGTGATCGTCCTCGTCGTCGTGGTGGTGGTGATGCACCTCGTGCCGGCTCTCCACGTCCGCCTCGGCCGCCTGGCCCCGGCCCAGCAGCACGTCCAGCGGCAGGGCGCCCATGGTGGACCGCACGACCTGCACCCCGTCCCGCGCCTCTCCCTTCAGCCGCGCGGCCAGGGCCTCGGCCCCCGCCTCGCCCAGCAGGTCGGCCTTGTTCACCACGATCATGTCGGCGCAGGCGATCTGGTCGTCGAACAGCTCGGACAGGGGCGTCTCGTGGTCGAGGTTCTCGTCCGCCGCGCGCTGGGCGTCGACGGCGGCGACGTCATGGGCGAACCGGCCCTCTTCCACGGCCTTGCCGTCCACCACGGTGACCACCCCGTCCACGGTGACCCGGGTGTTGATCTGCGGCCAGTTGAAGGCCCGCACGAGGGGCTGGGGCAGGGCCAGGCCGGAGGTCTCGATCACGATGTGGTCGGGCGGGTCGGACCGGCCCAGCAGCTTCTCCAGCGTCGGCACGAAATCCTCGGCCACGGTGCAGCAGATGCAGCCGTTCGACAGCTCCATCACGTCCTCGTCGCGGCAGTTCTCGATGCCGCAGCCCTTCAGGATCTCGCCATCGACGCCAAGGTCGCCGAACTCGTTGATGATCAGGGCGATGCGCCGCCCGTTCGCGTTCTCCAGCATGTGCCGGATCAGGGTCGTCTTCCCGGCGCCGAGAAAGCCGGTGACGATGGTGGCGGGGATCTTGGCGGCCATCGGGACGCTCCATGAAAAAGGGGAAAGGCGGCCCCGAAGGGCCGCCAGAGGTATCACCCGTCAGGGGTGGCTCAGCCGGCGATCAGGGCGACCAGCGGCCCCTCGGCCATCTCCAGCGCCAGGAACAGGCCGACGCCCGCGACCATCGCGCCGGCAAGGCGGGCGCCCGTCGCGGCGGCCTCGGTCGCGCCCATCGCCTTCTCGGCCAGCCAGCCGGCGGCAAGGGCGATGGCATACTGCACCACGCCGAGGCCGATCAGGTAGCCCAGCAGCACCGCGCCGCCGACGCCGCCTTCCTGCCCCGCCAGCGACCCGGCGAAGGCGGACCCGTGGAACAGGCCGAAGACGGCGAAGAGGGTGAGGGCGAGGGGCGCTTCGATGCGCTTGCCCATCGCGACCAGCCCGCCGACGACCAGCAGCGAGGCGACGATCACCAGCTCGGCCAGCGGCAGCGC
>JAMWZF010000376.1 GCA_024304875.1 Paracoccaceae bacterium | reverse complement strand
CTCCTGCACCTCGGTCATGAAGGCGAGCATCAGGTCATCGCGGATCGCGGCACCGGCCTGTTCCGCGATCGCCTCGATGCGGGCGGCAAGATCCTCGTCCGCGGGGTCGGCGGCACGCACGGCGTCGACAATGGCCAGGACCACGCGGCCGTCTTCCTCGGCCATCGCGATCCCGCCTTCCTCCACTTCGAAGATGCGGCGGGTCATGTCGATCGGCAGGTTGGCGAGAAAGGAGCGCCGGGTCAGTCCGGTCTCGGTCACGGGCTCGGGCATCCGGTCGGTGAAATCGCCGGTCTCGAGGATGGTGGTCATCATCCGCTCGGCCTCGGCCACCACCTCGCGCGCCGTCGCCTCTGCCAGCATCGCGGCCCGGACCTCTTCCTCGACCTCTTCGAAGGGCCGAAGCTGGGGCGGGATGATGCCGGTGAGGTCGATCACGAACAGGCCGCCGTCCTCGAATTCGCGCAGCTCGGGGAAGGCGCCCTCCTGGGCCGCGGCCGCGGCCTCGCGGAAGGCGGCATAGGCGGCGATGCCGTCGGTGACGCCGGGGGACCAGTCGATCTGGCCGAATTCCATCTCGGTCGCCTCGGCAAGGTCCGCCGGGCCGGCGCCGCCGGCCATGAGGTCCGTGATCCGCTCGCGGGCGGCGTCGATGGTGCGGCGCGCGGCCTGGCCGGCAAGCTCCTCGCGCAGGTCCGGCAAGGCCTCTTCGAACGTGATCTCCTGGGCGTTGAGCACGGCGTTGACCCGGAAGAGAGCCGGGCCGAAGTCGCTGGGCAGGGGGCCCACCACGTCGCCCACCTCGGCCGCGAAGACCTCTTCTCCTGCCGGGCCGAGCTCGGCCTCGGACACGTCGCCTAGGTCGATGTCGGCAAGGTCGAGGCCGCGGTCCGACACGAGGGTGTCGAAGGTGGCGCCGCCGACCTCGATCTGACCCATCGCGTCCTCGGCGGCGGCCTGGTCGGCCATCACAAGGCGTTCGACCAGCCGGCGCTCGGGCTGGACGAACTGGTCGATCCGCTGGTCGTAGAGGTCGCGCAGGTTCTGCTCGTCCACCTCGACCTCGTCCTGGATCATCTCGGGGGTCAGCCAGGCGTAGTCGATCTGGCGCACCTCGGGCGCGGTGAAGAGCTCGGGATTGGCCTCGTAGAAGGCCTCCATCTCGCCCTCGCGCGGTGGCAGGGGCGGGGCGTCCATCGTCTCGGCGGTGACGGTGATGTAGCGCACGTCGCGCTCTTCCCCGAGGAAGGCGGCAAGCAGGCTGGCGTAGGTCTCGGGGTCCGGCACGCCGCTGGCGACGGCCGCCTGCAGGAAGCTGCGGGCGATGTCCTCGCGCACGCGGCTTTCGTAGTCCTCCTCGCTGAGACCCTCGCGGCGCAGGAGGTCGCGGTATCCCTCGCGGTCGAACTGGCCGTCGAGGCCCTGGAAGCTCGGGTTGGCCCTGACTTCGCCGGCCACGGCTTCGTCCCCGACCGACAGGCCGAGGCGCGCCGCCTCGTTGTCGAGGGCGCGGATCGCCACGAGCTGCGCCTGGGCCTGCCGGTCGAGCCCCATCGCCAGGGCCTGCTGCATGGTGATCGGCTCGCCCGTCGCGGCCGAGCGGGCGCGGATCTGGCGGTCGAGTTCGGCGGCGTAGTCCTGGACCGAGATCGGCATCTCGCCCACGGTGCCGAGCCGGGTGATGCGGCCCGACAGGCCCGTCGTGCCGAAGCCGATCAGGCCGACGAACAGCAGGCCCAGGATCACCCAGACGCCGATCTTGCGTGCTCCGCCCTTGGCCATGGTCGTCCTCCCTTGGGGTCTTCGGTTGTTTGGCCCGGGATCAATAGGGGCAGGGCGGGGGCGCTGCAAGCAGGCGATCAGGTCCCGAGGTCCGACAGTCTCTTGATGAGGGTCCGGATGCCGCCCGCATCGACGTTGGCGAAGGCGATGCGCAGTTCGTCCCCGCCGCCGCCGTTCGGGCGGAACATGGTGCCCGGCAGGCAGAGAACTCCCGCATCGCGCACCATGCGCTGCGCCAGCACGTCCGAGCGTTCGTCGAAGGGATGGCCGAGGTAGGCGAAGTAGGCGCCGACGCCCTTCAGGGTCCAGCCCTTGCCCTGCAGAACCGGGACGCCGCCCTCGATCGCGGCGCGGCGGTTCAGGATCTCGGCCCGCTCGCCAGCCAGCCATTGCGACAGGTTCCGCATCCCCCAGAGCGCGGCCCGCTGGCCGAGGCTGGCGGGGCAGATGGTGACCGTGTCGAGGTATTTCTCGGCCTCGGCGAGCCGGTCCTGCGAGGCGACCATCGCACCGACCCGGTGCCCGGTGAGGCGGTAGGCCTTGGAGAAGGAGTAGAGCTGGATCAGGGTGTCGTCCCAGTCCTCCTCCTCGAACAGGTCGTGCGGGGCGCCGGGGCGGCTATCGAAGTCGCGGTAGGTCTCGTCGAGGATCAGGGCGATGCCGCGGCTGCGGGCGAGATCGAAAAAGGCGCGCACGAGCCCGGCGGGATATTCCACGCCGCCCGGATTGTTCGGCGTGACGAGGGCGATGGCCCGGGTGCGCGGGGTGATGAGGGCCGCGGCCTCTTCGGGGTCCGGCAGCAGGTCCGGGCCGGTCGGCAGGTCGATCCGGGTGAGGCCCGCGAGGTCGAGGGCCATGGCGTGATTGAAGTAGTAGGGGTGGGGCAGCATGACCGCGTCGCCGGGACCGCAGAGGGTGGCCAGCGTGGCGGTGAAGGCCTGGTTGCAGCCCGAGGTGATCGCGACCTGGCCCGGTGCGACGCTGCCGCCGTAGGCCGCCGTCCACTGCGCCGCCACCTCGGCGCGCAGCTCGGGCAGACCCAGCACCGGGCCGTAGAGATGGGCGCCCGCGTCCTCGAGCACCAGCCGCGCCATCTCCTGCCGCAGCGGGGCCGGCGGCGGATCCACCGGCGCGGCCTGCGAGACGTTGATCAGCGGGCGGTCCTCGGGGAAGGTCACGCCGTCGAGCCAGCGGCGGGCCTCCATCACGGGCGGGGCGAAAGTGGACTGGGTCGCGCTGGTCATCGTGGTTCGCCCTCCGGCTGGTGTCGGACCAACGGGATATGTGAGGACCGCGGAAAGGGAAAGTGGGCTCGGAACCCGGCGGGCCGGCAGACCCGAAGGACAAGATCGGCCGCGATGAGCGCCGTGCTGCCGGACTGCAGGAT
>JAMWZF010000375.1 GCA_024304875.1 Paracoccaceae bacterium | reverse complement strand
GACAAGTGCCGGGCCGAGGTGCCGCAGCTGCGGGACGTGGGCGGCAGCGAGGCGGCCTGTTTCCACCCGCTCGACGCGGCCTGATCCGGGGGTGGGCGACGCGCGCCGGCGCGCCGCTGGCGCGATGTCGATATCGCGGGGCCCCGTGGATCTCAGCCGGCGTCGAAGGCGGCGCGCAGGCCCGCGATATCGAGCTTCTTCATCTCGAACATCGCCTGCATCATCGCCCCGATCTTGGCCTCCTCACCCGAGGCCATCATCTCGCCGAACTGCCGCGGCACGATCTGCCATGCCACGCCCCAGCGGTCCTTGAGCCAGCCGCACTGCACCTCGCGGCCGCCTTCGGTCAGGGCCTCCCACAGGCGATCCGTCTCGGCCTGGTCCTCGGTCGTGACCATGATCGACATCATGTCCGTATGGTCCTGGTGCGGGCCGGCCTGGAGGACACGGTAGGGGGCCCCGGCAAGGGTGAAGTCGATCACCATGGCCGAGCCGCCCGCCTCCTCGACCTGCTCGTTCCGGAACCTCTCCTCGTTCTCGATGGCGCTGCCGGGGATCAGAGAGGTCCAGAGCCGGGCGGCTGCGAGGCCGTCCTTCTCGACCCAGATGCAGGTGCGAACCTTGGAACTCATGTCGTGTCTCCTTCATGGGAGGGTGTCGTGAACAGCAATCGGATGTAGCGATCCAGGTGATCCATGGCCTCGACCGCGAGGGCCGGGTCGGCGCCGGCCTTGGCGAGGATGAAGCCGCCCTGGATCACGCCTTGCGTGTGCCGGGCGAGGCTGGCGGCGGTCCAGTCCGGCGGCTCCATGCCGCGCTCCGCCATCGCGGCGGCGATGTCCGCCTCCAGCGTCGCGGCATGGCCGAGGATGCTCTGCCCCGTCGCGGCGCGGATCTCCGGCGAGGTGGCATGCATCTCCTGCGCCATGGTTCCGGCCACGCAGGTGAAGGCCTCGATCTCGCCTGCGATCAGGCTCCGGCGGAAGGCGACATAGGCCAGCACGCGGTCCAGAGGATCGGCAGCCGCGTGATACGGCGCAGCCTCGAAGAAGGCGCCGGTCATCGCGGTCCAGTGCTCCACCGCGGCGACGCCGAGGGCCTCCTTGCTGGCGAAGTGGTGAAAGAAGGCACCCTTGGTGACCTCTGCCTCGGCGCAGAGGGTGTCGACGGAGGTCGCGGAGAACCCGTTCCGGCGGATCAGGGTCATCGCGGCCTCTAGGAGACGGTCGCGGGCGCCGCCCTTTTCGGGCGAGAGGAGGGTCGGACGGGGCATGAATATTCATACCATTCGGTCGGTACCTGTCAATCCGACTCGAAGGCGGGTTGCGCTCACGCGTCGCATCTTCGATATTGTCGACAATTGAGGGAGGCTCGGATGGTCAAGGTAGTGAGCGACAGGCGCGAGGCGGAAGGGCGCGAGACCTTCTCGACGGCGGACGACTTCCGCGCCGACGGCATGGACGACTTCGACGGGGTGCAGGCCCAGTTCGCCGACCTTCGGGCCCGATGCCCGGTGGCCCATTCGAACGATTTCGAGGGCTTCTGGCTGCTGACCCGCTACGCCGACATCGAGCGGGCAATGTCGGACCCCACGCTCTTCTCCACCGCGGTGCAGAACGTGGTGCCCCGCGTCGCCACCACGGGCCGGCGCCCGCCGCTGCACCTCGACCCGCCGGAACACACGCCCTACCGCCGCGCCATCGCTCCGCTCTTCAAGAAAGAGCGCATGGCTCATTGGGAGCCGCGGGTGCGCGCCATCGCCGAGGACCTCTTTGCGCCGCTGGCGCGCCGGACCCACATCGACGTCTGCAAGGACTATTCCTACCATCTGCCGATCCACGTCCTGGCCGAGTTCTTCATGATCCCGGACGACCGGGCGCAGCAGATCCGCGAGGTCGGGGCAGAGTTCAATTCCGCGCTCCAGACGAAGGACATGGAGGCGATGCAGAAGAACTCCCTGTTTCTCTACGAGATCGCGCAGGGCATCATCGACGAGCGCAAGGCGCGGCCGCTGGACCCGGCTATCTGCCCGACCAGCGCGCTTCTGGCCGCCCGGGACGGGGGCGAGCCGCTGCCCGAGCAGGGAATCCTCGGGACCATCCGGCAGCTCCTCGTGGTGGGGATCATCGCGCCGACCACCTTCCTCGGCTCGGTCGCGATCCACTTCTGCCGGCACCCCGAGCATTTCACGATGCTGAAGAATGACCCCGCCCTGATTCCGGCGGGCTGCGAGGAGCTCCTCCGCCTTTACACCCCCTACCGTGGCTTCGCCCGCACCCCGACCCGGGACGTCGAGATCGGCGGCAAGACGATCCGCCGGGACGAGCCGGTCGCGCTGGCGTTTACCAGCGGCAACCGGGACGCGGAGGCCTTCGAGGACCCGGACGAGTTCCGTCTCGACCGCAAAGACGCGCCGCCGCACTTGGCCTTCGGCCGTGGCCCGCACATGTGCGCCGGAGCGCCCCTCGCGCGGCTGATGCTGACCGCCTCGATCGAGGTCTTCACCAGGCACTGCAGCGGGTTCGAGGCCGCCGGCCCGACGCCGATGACCACATGGCCGGAGTACGGGCCGCTCTCCGTGCCGGTCCGCGTGCTCTGACGGGGCAGGGCGGGGCGAGCCCCGCGTTACGGGCGCCTCGACATCAGGGTTGCTCGAAACAGGCGGGCCGGACTCCGAAAGATGAGTATTTGAGCCAGCCCGAAACAGCCGGGCAGGGCTTTTCGGCTTCGGGCTGGTCCAAATACTCACCTTGGGGAGCACCATCTCCGCCTCTCGCCACGCCCGATCGCGGTGCGCCCGTAGGGCGGGGCTCGCCCCGACGCTACCGGAACGCCTCCGGGGGCAGGGCGGCGACATGGGCGTTGCCGGCGCGGACGTGGGCGCGCATGGCGGCCTCGGCGGCATCGGGAGAGCCGGAGAGGATCGCCGTGGTGATGACCCGGTGGTCCCGGTTCGACCGTTCCATCGAATCGGCCGAGAAGCTGCGCGGCAGTTGCAGGCGGACGAGGGGCAGGCGGATCCGTTCCATCGCGGTCAGCAGGGCGGGGCTGCCGCCGAGGCAGGCGATGAGCCGGTGCCAGGCGCGGTTGAGATCGTTGAAGGCGTCGAGGTCGCCCCCCGCCTCCGCGTCGTTCATGCGGGTCTGGAGGTCCTGCAGCGCCGCGCGGTCGG
>JAMWZF010000374.1 GCA_024304875.1 Paracoccaceae bacterium | reverse complement strand
AGGGGCGGGCAGGGGACGGCGGCATAGGGCGCCTCGACCCAGCCCTGGCGCGATCCGACCATGCCGCAGGCGATGACCGGGGCGCTCTTGGACCATCCCTCGGCCAGCCGCTCGAGCGCGGGGGCGAAGCCGTCCTGGGCGAGGGTGCCCATGCCGTCGGCGCTCTCGCGTTTCTCCACCACGGTGCGGCCGTCCATCGCCCAGAGGCGCAGGTGCGAGGTGCCCCAGTCGGCGGCGATCCAGTCGATACTCATCCGGTATGTACCACGCCCGCATCGGCCACGAGGCACTGGCCGGTGATGACCGCGCTGGCGTCCGAGGCGAGGAAGAGGACCGGGCCGACCATGTCGTCCGGCTCCATCTCGACCTTGAGCGACTGGCGGGCCTTCTGCTGTTCCTTGCCCTCCTCGGTGATCCACTCGCGCTTCTGCCGCTCGGTCAGGACCATGCCCGGGGCGACGGCGTTGACGCGGATGCCGCGGGCGCCCCATTCGCGGGCCAGCGCCCGGGTCATGCCGGTGATCCCGGCGTTCGAGGTCGTGTAGGGGGTCATGCCCCCCGCCCCCATCAGGTAGACGATGGACGAGAAGTTGACGATGACGCCGCCGCCCCGCTCCACCATCGACTTGGCGGCATGCTGGCAGGCGAAGAAGTAGTGCTTGAGGTTGATGGCGTGCTGGGTGTCCCACTCCGCCTCGGTCACCTCGAGAGCGTCGTAGCGCATGTCGTTGGCGGCGTTGTTGACGAGGATGTCGAGGGGGCCGTTTTGCGCCTCGGCCGCCTCCATCGCCTCGATCAGCTTCGGCACCACGGTGACGTCGCACTGGAGGAAGATGGGGCGGTTGCCGGTTTCCTTCTCGAGCTGGTCGACGGTGTCAGCGTAGTCCGAGCGGCCCACGAAGGCGACCTTCGCCCCCTGTTCGAGGAAGGCGCGGGTCAGCGACAGGCCGATGCCCGAGCCGCCGCCGGTAATGAAGACGGATTTGCCTTCGAGGTCCGGGTGATGCGCAGGCGCACTCATGCCGCGCGGGCCATGCGCGCCCAGCCCGGCAGCCAGTCGCCGTGGGCGGCGCGCAGGTCGTCGATCAGGCTTCGGATCTGGCGCAGGTCGAGTTCGGCAGCGGTATGCGGGTCCATCATGGCAGCGTGATAGATGTGCTCTGGCTCTTCATCAACCAGCGCGCGGACGACAAGTTCCTGAACGTTGATCTGGGACCGCATCAGCGCGATCAGCTGCGGCGGCACGTCGTCCACGACGCTCGGCTGAATGCCGTTCGCATCGACGAGGCAGGGCACCTCGACCGCCGCGCCCGCGGGCAGCTGAGGCATCTGCCCCCGGTTCGGCAGGTTGCCGTAGATCGTGTAGGGCTTGTTCGTGACCATCGCGTTCATGAATTCGGCGGCGAACTCGTGGGACTTCTTCACCTCGATCCCGGCCTGGCTGTCCAGCGTCGCCGCCTGCCGCGCCCAGTCGGCCTGCTGCTCGATGCAGCGCTTGGGGTATTCGTCGAGGGGGATGCCGAACTGCTCGATCAGGTCGTGCCGGCCTTCCTTGATGAACCAGGGGACGTATTCGGCCAGGTGCTCCGAGCTTTCGGTGCAGAAGTAGCCGAGCTGGTCCATCACCTCGTAGCGGACCTTGTTGGGGCAGCGCGGCATCAGGAGCGGACCCTTGGGCAGCCGCCCCTGCCGGTAGCCGTCGATCAGGCGGGGATAGAGCGAGCCTTGCGCGTCCTCCAGCTTGAGGAAGAAGGCGACGTGGTTCACCCCGGCGACGCGGTAGCGGATCGACTGCTTGTCGATATCGAGATCGTGGGCAAGCTCCTCGACCGTGTTCTGGACCGAATGGCAGAGGCCGACCTGCTTGAGCTGCGGATACCGCTCCGCCAGCGCCCAGGTGTTGATCGCCATGGGGTTCACGTATTGCAGCAGCGTCGCGTCCGGGCAGACGGCGAGCATGTCCTCGGCGACCTTCCACAGGTGCGGCACGGTGCGGACCCCTCGCATGATGCCGCCCACGCCGAGGGTGTCGGCGATGGTCTGGCGGAGGCCATACGTCTTCGGCAGCTCGAAATCGGTGATCGTGGCGGGGTCGTAGCCGCCGATCTGGAAGGCGGTGACGACGAAATCGGCGCCCTCGAGCGCGGCGCGCTGGTCGGTGTGTGTGGTGACGCTGGCACCGGTGCCCATCGTGGCGATCATCTTGCGCGCGACACTCGCGCTTTCGCCCAGCCGCTTGTCGTCGATGTCCATCAGGGCGATCTCGGCATCGCGAAGCGGCTCGAAATGCAGCATGTCGCCCACGATGTTCTTCATGAAGATCGTCGATCCGGCGCCGATGAAGGCGAGTTTGGTCATTTGACGGCTCCGAGGGTGAGGCCGGCGATGAAGTGCCGTTGCATGAGGAAGAACATGGCCACCGGCGGCAGGGCGGCGACGATGCTGCCCGCGCTCATCATGTGATAGGCGGCCCGGTATTGCGAGTTGAACGAGGTGATCCCGGCGGTCACCGGCTGGGCGTCCGGCCCCTGGGTCAGGACCACGGCCCAGAAGTAATCGTTCCAGATGAAGGTGAAGATCAGCACCGACAGGGCGGCCAGCGCCGGTTTCATCAGCGGGAGGACAACGAACCAGAAGATCCGCCATTCGGCCACGCCCTCGACCCGCGCCGCCTCGATCAGGGGGAAGGGCAGGGCGCGGATGAAATTGCGCATGAAGAGGGTGCAGAAGCCGGTCTGGAAGGCGATGTGGAACAGCACCAGCCCGGTCTTGGTGTCGTAGAGGCCCGCGTCCACCGTCAGGTCCCGGACGGGAACCATGAGGATCTGGAAAGGGACGAAGTTGCCCGCGATGAACATGAAGAAGATCAGCAGGTTGCCGCGGAACTTGTAGATCCCGAGGGCGAAGCCCGTCATCGAGGACAGCGCCACCGCCCCGATCACCGTCGGCACCGTGATGAGGACCGAGTTGAGCAGGTAGCGGGGCATGTCGCTCTCGAAGAAGACACGCCCGTAGTTGTTGAACAGCTCGAAGGACGAGGGAACGCCCCAGTAGTTGCCTTGGGTGAAGTCCGAGTCCGGCTTGATCGAGAAGATGGCGACCGCGATCAGCGGCAGGAGCCAGAGGATCAGCGCCAGCGGCAGGAAGGCCTGGTAGGTCAGCTGCGCGGCGCG
>JAMWZF010000373.1 GCA_024304875.1 Paracoccaceae bacterium | reverse complement strand
CGCCGCAATCCTGACGCGGGAGGGGCGCGAGAGCGTCAGCGATACCGGTGCCGGCAGCTACTCGGGCACGGTCACGAGGGACGACGGCTCCACCGTCACCTTCACCGACGTGGAGACGATCATCTGCTTCACCCCCGGCATCCGCATCGCCACCCCGCGCGGCGCCCGCCCGGTCGAGGACCTGCGCCCCGGCGACGTGGTCGTCACCCGGGACAACGGGCTGAAGCCGCTGCGTTGGGTCGGCCGGCGCGAGGTCGCGGCACGGGGGCGCTTCGCCCCGGTGCGGATCCGTCCCGGCGTGCTGGCCGGACAGGGCACCGACCTGCTGGTCAGCCCGCAACACCGGATGCTGATTGCCGGCTACCGGGCCGAGCTGCTGTTCGGCGAGAGCGAGGTGCTGGTCGCCGCCGCGCATCTCGTCGACGGCATGGACGTGACGCGCGAGCCCGGAGGCACGGTCAGCTACATCCACCTGATGTTCGATCAGCACGAGATCATCTTTGCCGAGGGCGCGGCGACCGAGAGTTTCCACCCCGGAGGGGTCAACCTCTCGGCGGTGGAGGAGGCGGCGCGGGCGGAGCTCTTCGCGCTCTTTCCCGAACTGCGCGCGGACCTCTCGGCCTACGGCGACACGGCCCGCCGCTGCCTGAAACGGCACGAGGCGAAGATGCTGCTCAGCTGAACCGGGCGCGGTAGTCGCTGACCAGAAGGTGGGTCGGCGGCTCGTCCTCCTCGATCTGCGAGAAGCGCCCGATCGGCTCGCGGAAGACGTTGTCGGTCTCGTCGTCGTTCACGGTCGAGACCTCGCCGATCAGCACATCTCCCCCCTCGCCCCAGAACGCGTGCCAGTCGCCGGGGCGCAGGGTGACGCTTTCCCCGGGAGCCAGCTTCAGCTTCTGGCCCGGGGCATAATCGACCGCGATCCCGTCGCACCAGACGCGTCCGCCCCGGTCCTCGGCGAACCGGCCGGCGTCGTCCGAGCCGTAAAGCTCCACCACCAGGGTCGCGCCGCCGCGGTTGATGATGTCCTCCGCCTTGATGACATGGGTGTGCATGGGCGAGAGCTGGTCCTGCTTCGAGATCAGCAGCTTCTCGGCATAGCACATGCCCCGCCCGGCGGTGAGGTCGGACAACAGGCCGTTGCGCAGGGTGAAGAGGAAGAGCCCCATCTCGTCGTAGCGGCCGGCGCCGTAGTCGGTGATGTCCCAGCCGCAGCGGGCGTCGATGACGTGGCGGGCCTCGGGCGCCCTGGCGGCGAACTCCTCCGGCGTCCAGTAGGCGAAGGGCGGCAGGGTGAAGCCGTGGGAGCGGATCATGGCGTCGGCCTCGGCCATGATGGCGTTGATGCGGGAGCGTTTCATGGGGTCGGGTCCTCCTTGCGAGGACCGTTAGCGTGAACGGCCCCGCGGAGGAAAGAAAATCGTTTCGATTTTCGGGCTGAAAGCCGCATCGGCTTTCACCGGATTTCCAGGTTGGAAATTCCTATCTGAGCCGGCGCAGCGGCTCCCGGTTGCAGAAGACGACGAATTGTCCCGCGTTCTCGATCACCGCGTAGCCCCGTCTCTAGATCTCGCGCAGGAAGATGTCGCGCCCCACGACCCATTCGACGTCGCGCACCTTGCGCCGGATCACCGCCCCGTCCCGCGCCGCGCGCGATCTGAAGAATTTGGCGAAGAACATCTCGGGGCTCGTGCGCTGCCGAGAGGGAATCGGGCGGGTCATTTCCCGAACCTGGCCCGAAGGCAGTTACCAACCGCTTAACAGCTTCAGGCGCTCTTCAGCACCGCCGGCCGCTTGCCTGCCGCCCAGGACCGCGCCGCATCGCCGAAGGCCTCGAACAGCGGGCGGGACACCGGGTCCTCGGCCGCGCGATACTCGGGATGCCACTGCACCGAGAGCGTGAACCCCGGCGCGCCGTCGATGTAGATCGCTTCCGCCGTCCCGTCCGGCGCGTGGCCGTCGACGATCACCCGTTTCCCCGCGTCCTTGATCCCCTGACCGTGCAGGGTGTTGGTCATCACCTCGGTCTTGCCGAAGAGGCGGTGAAACGGGCCGTCCTCGCGCACCTTCACGGCGTGACGAAGGGCGAACTTCTCCTCGATCGTCCCGTCCGGCGGCATCCGGTGGTTGTCGCGCCCGGGCAGGTCGCGGATTTCGGGGTGCAGGGTGCCGCCCATCGCCACGTTCACCTCCTGAAAGCCGCGGCAGATGGCGAGAAAGGGCTGGCCCCGCTCCACGCAGGCGCGGATCAGCGGCAGGGTGATCGCATCGCGGCCCCGGTCGAAGGTGCCGTGGGCCTCTGTCGCCTCCTCGCCGTATTCCTCGGGATGCACGTTCGGCCGTCCGCCGGTGAACAGGAACCCGTCGCAGCACGCCATCAGGTCGCGGATGTCCACCAGCGCCGGGTCCGGCGGCACGATCAGCGGCATTCCCTTCGACACTTCCGCCACCGCGGCCGAGTTCATCGTCCCGCCCGCATGGGCCGGATACTGATCGTTGATCAGGTGAAAGTTGCCGATGATGCCGATGATCGGTCGGTCCATGTCCATCCTCTTGAGTGCCCCGCCATGAGGGAGACATAAAGCATCCGCGCGGTTAAGAAAACGCCGGGGGTGCGCCTTCGGCCCCTGCGCATCTGCACATTTCGCGGGCGGAAAGGACGGAGATGGCTGTCGATCTGACCGATCCGGGGGTCCTGCGGGACCCGCGTCCGACGCTCGAGCGTCTCGGCGCCGAAGGGCCCTTGGTGCGGGCGCGGCTGCCGATCCTCGGCCGGGTCTGGCTCGCCACCGACGACGCCACCTGCCGCGCGGTGCTGAAGGCGCCCGAGACCTTCGTCCGCGATCCGGCCCATGCCGGCGGGCCCTCCCTGCGTCGGGTCTTCTGGTGGCTGCCGCCCTTCGTCCGGCCGCTGCTGAACAATCCCAGTCAGATGGACGGCGCCGATCACAGGCGCCTGCGCGGGCTGGTCGGCCACGCCTTCGCCAGGGCCGAAATGGAGGACCTCCGTCCCGAGCTGGTGCGGATCGCCGACGGCCTTCTCGACGACATGGCAGGAAAGGCGCGTGTCGACCTCGTCACCGCCTACGCCCGCCCCCTGCCCGTCCGGGCCATCTGCCTGCTGCTCGGCCTGCGCGAGCAGGACCACGCCAAGGCCGCCCGCGACAGCGCGCCGCT
>JAMWZF010000372.1 GCA_024304875.1 Paracoccaceae bacterium | reverse complement strand
GTGCATCGCCATGTGCCCGTCCTGCTGGAGGTGGGCGAAGGGGCAGCGGGGCGCGTTGATCGGGATATGGTTGAAATTCGGCCCGCCCAGCCGTTTCAGCTGGGTGTCGAGGTAGGAGAAGTTCCGCCCCTGCAGCAGCGGGTCGTTGGAATGGTCGATGCCGGGGACGATGTTGCCGGTCTGGAAGGCGACCTGCTCGGTCTCGGCGAAGAAGTTGTCGACCATCCGGTTCAGGGTGAGCGTGCCCACCTTGCGGACCGGCACCAGTTCCTCGGGGATCAGCTTGGTGGCATCGAGGATGTCGAAGTAGAACTCGTCGGCGAAGGCGTCGTCGAAGATCTGGACGCCGAGGTCCCATTGGGGATGGTCGCCCGCCTGGATCGCGTCCCAGAGGTCGCGGCGGTGGAAATCGGGATCGGCGCCGTTGATCTTGACCGCCTCGTCCCAGAGGACCGATTGCATCCCCTGCCGCGGCTTCCAGTGGAACTTGACGTAGGACGACTTGCCCGCGGCGTTGACCAGCCGGAAGGTGTGCACGCCGAAGCCCTCCATGAAGCGGAAGGACCGCGGGATCGTCCGGTCGGACATGATCCAGAGCGCCATGTGCATGGCCTCGGGCATCAGCGAGATGAAGTCCCAGAAGTTGTCATGCGCCGTCTGTGCCTGGGGAAAGCCGCGGTCGGGTTCCTGCTTGGCGGCGTGGATGAGGTCGGGGAACTTCATCGCGTCCTGGATGAAGAATACGGGAATGTTGTTGCCGACGAGGTCCCAGTTGCCCTCCTTGGTATAGAATTTGACCGCGAAGCCGCGCACGTCGCGGGCGAGGTCGGGCGAGCCCTTGTTGCCGGCGACGGTCGAGAAGCGCACGAAGACGTCGGTCTTCTGCCCCACTTCGGTGAGCACGCTGGCGCGGGTGAGGTCGGAGAGGTCCTCGGTCAGTTCGAAGGTGCCGTGGGCGCCGTAGCCGCGGGCGTGGACGACCCGCTCGGGGATGCGCTCGTGGTCGAAGTGGAACATCTTCTCGCGGAACACCTGGTCCTCGAGCAGATGCGGCCCGCGCTGGCCGATCTTGAGCGTGTTCTGGTCGTCCGAGATCGGCATGCCCACCTGGGTGGTCATGGTGTCATGGCCGCCGCCGGCCACCTGGTGCGTCTCGGCGCCGGTGCCGGGGTGGGTCTTTGTCTTGGTATCGGTCATGTCGTTGCCTTTCGCGTCGTCAGTCCGAGAGAGTGATGAGGTCGGTGTCCCGCGCGTGACGGGCCTGAAGCAGGCCCGCCCATCGATCCGCCACGCGGGACAGGCGGAACCGGGGTTGCGCCCGCGCCAGCGGCCGCCGGCCCAGCGCGCAGCGCCAGTCCGCGATCCGCGCCGCGATGGCGCCGGGGTCGGTGGTGTCGATGCACTGGCCGGCGTGCGAGGCCACTTCCTCGTTCGCGCCGAGGCCGCGGTGCAGAAGCGCCGGGCAGCCGACGGCGTTGGCCTCGGCGATCACCAGGCCGAAGGTCTCGGCAAACTGGCTCTGCGGGTAGAACAGGCAGAGCGCCCGCCGCATCCAGCCGATCAGGCTGGGCTGGTCGAGCCGGCCCAGGGGGATCACCCCCCGCGGCACCGGCCCCGTCGGCCAGGCGAGATAGCCCGGATCGGCCACCGCCAGCCGCAGGTCTGGAAAGCTTTCCTTCAGCATCTCGAACCGGCGGAACACCTGACCCAGCCCCTTGTGGGGGGAGGAGGCGAAGAGCAGCAGGTTCGGATCGCGGGCGGTGTCGTCGGGGCCGAGGTCGTCGGCGATGGGGTTGTGGATGTGCCCGATTCGGGGGGCATCGGCGCCGAGGAACCCCGTCAGCCAGCGGGCATGGGTGGCGGAGACGCAGATCACCTCGACCCCCGCCGCGCTCAATTGCGGGGCGAGCGCCCGGTTGTGCCGGCCGGGAAAGACGTGCTGCCAGACGATGACCCGCGCGCCGGGGTTCAGCCGGGCCAGCTTGGGCGCGACCTTCCAGGAGTTCACCACGACGATGACGCGCGGGCTTTCCGGCAGGGGGCGGCAGAGGTCGACCCCGCTGTAGCGCACCCCGGCGCAGATCAGCTCCGGCCCGGTGCGGGCGGACTGGCGAACGGTGACCGGCAGACGATCTGCGACGCATTCGGCGATGCGCACCAGCGTCGCCTCGGTCCCGCCGAGCCCGGCGAGCCCGCCCGGTGCACCCGAATATCCCCGCGGGGCCAGCGGGTCGACGAAGGTGATGCCGCCGCTCATGCCACCCGCTCCGCCGGGGTTGTCAGCGCGGCCAGTGCGGCCGCGTCGCAGAGCCGCGGATTGGTGCAGGACCGCAGGCGCACGCCGCTGAGGTCGATCGGAACCGGATCGACCTGCCGGGTGGCGAACCAGCGGCCGACGGCATCCCAGACCCGCTTTCGGTCGGCGATCCGCCGGGGGCTGTCGTAGTCGGTCGCCCCGGCCTGGGTCAGGCTGTCGGGGGTCTCGATCTTGGTCAGCAGGATCTCGGGGATCACCCAGAGCACCTCGCCCGCCATGATGAGGCGGTTGCGGAACTCCCGGTCCTCCTCGATGCAGTCCGAGAAGCCGCCGAGCCGGTCGAAGACCGAGCGGTGGAACAGGCCCGAGTTCACATGCGTCCAGTCCCCCGGCACCCCGGCGGCCATCTGCAGGTTGGGAAAGAAGTCGTCGACGAGGCTGAGGGTGCGCCGGATCTCGACCCGCTCGCCATCGGGGAGGATCAGCTCGTGATGGGTCAGCACGCCGCCGACCTGGATGCGGGTGTCCGGCTCGCGCCCCGACAGACGCCAGTTGAGGCAGGGGTGCGCGCCGATGCCCTCGTTCCCGATCACCCGGGCCTGGCGCATCACCTTGTCCCGGTGCGGGATGTCGTCGCTGTCGTGGAAGGTGATCGCATCGGCGGTGCTGAGCGCGATGCCGACGTTCTTGGCCTGCGCGGTGCCGACGTTCGCCGCGAGGCTGACGCCGACGAAACGGGGGTGGTCGGCGTAGCGGGCGAGGATGTCGGGCGTGGCGTCGGTGGAGCCGTCGTCGACGACGAGGACGGTCGTCTGCAGATGCGACTGGCCCAGCGCCGCGTCGATGGCCTGCCCGAGCAGGTGGGCGCGGTTGTGGGTCGGGATGACGATGGTGACGCTGGGGATCATGGGAGGCGCTCC
>JAMWZF010000371.1:421-3180 GCA_024304875.1 Paracoccaceae bacterium | reverse complement strand
CAGGGCCGCCATCGGCCATCCCGCCATGCCGAGGGAGGCCGCCTCGAGGCACATCCGCAGGTAGGCCCGGCCCGTCGTCACCGCGCTCTCTCCCTCCGGGCGGTGAAAGCAGGCGATGACCGGCGCGGTCCGGGTCGCGGCGGCCTCGGCCACGAGGTCTCCGGTCCTGCCCAGCCGGTCGAGCAGCGGCCAGAGCGGGCCGAGGGCCAGCGGCGCGGCGACGGCATCCACGGTCCCCATCCGAAGCGCCTCGCGGTTCAGGCCGTCGTGGGCATAGCGCGGATGCGACCGGCGCAGGCGCATCCAGCCGACCAGCTCGCGGCGAAAGGCCCGGTCCCGCATGATGGAGAGGCTCACCGCGTCGTTGAGGTCCGCCAGCCAGTCCCGCCGGCCGGGATCGGTCACCAGCACCGCGTCCTCCCTGTCCCAGCCGAAGAGGTCCACATCCGGCTCGAAGACCCCGCGGAAGGTGAACCGGCGCTCCAGCTGCGGATGCAGGCCGTCCTCGGTGCCGCCCTCGGAGAGATGAAGGCGCGCGGCCAGGCGCAGGCCCCTGATCGTGTGGCGATCCTCGGCCTGCCAGTCGTCCTGCACCCGCGCGGCATATCCCAGTGCCGAGAGCGCCAGCACGGTCGCCTCGACCGCCGCGCCGCAGGACAGGCCCATGTCCCGGCCCAAGGGGTCGCCCACCGGCAGCGCCGCCGCCGGGTCGGCCCCGATCAGCAGGGTGTCGCCCTTGAGCGCCCAGCGCGCGGGCTGCGTGTTGTGGGCCGTCGGGGCCAGCGCCGCCCGGCGCACCACGGCGCGAAAGTCGCTCGTCTCGATCATGCCTCGCGGGCCTCCATCAGCGCCGCCATCCGCTGCGCCACCTCCAGTTCCGCCTCGAGCCGGGAGCCCGCCCCGATCGAGGGCAGCGAGAGCGCCAGAAGCAGGCGCGGGGCGCGGCGGACCGACATGATATGCGTGGCGTCATAGCGTGCAAAGAGGTGGCTGCACAGGTCCGCAAGGTCGGGTTCGGCCGGGGGCGGCTCGCGCCGGCGGAGCACCGGGCGGGCGGCAAAGAGCCTCCGGAGCGCCTCGTCGTCAAGGCCGGCGAGGTCGGTCTCCCCCACGAGGACGGCCCCCGCGACGGCGGGATGGGCGGCGAGACGGCGGGCCATCTCCTGCGGGTCCTGTCCGGGCGCGCCGGCAAGGTCGGCAAGGATCGAGGGCGCCCGCGCCTCGGCCACGGCCCCCTGCCCCTCGGCGATCACGGCGGCCATCAGCACGGCGGCGAGGGTCAGCGCGCCGGCGATAATGATCGTGTCCCGCGTCGGCTCTGACCCGGTCGCCAGCGCGAGGGTCGCCCCCGCGCTGGCCAGCACCATGCCCGCGAAGGTGAGCAGCGGCGCCCGGTGCCCCGTCCCCGCCCCGCGCCAGAGGCCGATGGCCAGCCAGCACAGGACGAGGACCGCCACCCCCGAGAGCCGCGCCGGCAGGCCGAAGACGACGATGAGGAAGTCCGAGGCGCCGAGGGGCAGCACCAGCAGCAGCGACAGCGCAAGCCGCTCCGCCGCCCGGTTCTCGGCCTCGGACAGGCTGGCCCGGTCCCGCGTCAGGACGAGGCCCCCCGCGATCAGGAAGGTGACGACCTGAAGGACCAGGGCCAGCCAGATGCGCCCCGGGTCCACCAGGCCCGAGGGCAGGACCGCGACGACGACCACCACGGCCGATCCCCCCGCCACCAGCGCCTTGGCCCAGGGCGGCGCATGCCGGCGCAGCAGACCTTCGGTCAGCAAGAGGACCGCCAGCGGGATCAGTCCCGCGCCGAGGTATTCGACGCTGCGCAGCCAGCCCCAGCCGGTCAGCCCGGTCAGGACCCGGCCGGCGAAGAGGACCATGATCGCGGCCAGCCCGAAGCGGAACCGGCGCACCAGCGGATCGCCGGAACCGGCGGCGCGCAGGACCCGGCCAAGGACGGCGAGGCCGATCAGGGCGGCCAGCGACAGGGCCAGGTCGGCAGGCGGGGGGCTGGCCGGGTTCACCGCATCAGTCCGGCGAGGTAGCGGCGGACGACGGGCCGAAGCATCGCCGCGAGGGGCGCGGCGAGCGGTCGCTCCACCCGGCCCCGGTACGGGTTGAGAAACCAGCCGCGATTGTCGGCGCCGTGCGGCCGTCCGAGGACCCCGTTCACGACCTCGTAGGCCATCAGCATCCCCGTGGTGATGACCATGGGCGCAAAGGAGGGCCGGCCGCGTCTGCCCGCCACCACCTCGCCGATCAGGGCGGTGTCGATGTAGCGGCGGGAGGAGGAGTTGAGCAGGACCCACTCGGCCTCGCGCAGGAAGGCTTGGGTGCGCTGCGCCCCGGTCAGGGCGTCCCAGGCCGTGCCTCGGGTCGGGTAACCGAGGCGCTCTTCATGCGGACGGTCGGTCGGCCGGGTGACGTAGATCGAGGGCAGCGGGGAGGCATAGGCGTCGATCACCGTCCGATCCAGCTCGCGGGCGGTCCGGTAGAGCAGCAGCGACGCGCCGAGGTCGTCGGTCCCGTTCACCACGATGTCCGCCCCCGCGATCAGCGCCCGCGCCTGCCCGGTCCAGCCGCCGTCGTGGATCTCGATCTCCAGGCCGGGATTGATCTCGCGGCAGATCCGGGCGGTCGCCTCGGCCTTGTGCTCTCCGATCGTGTGCTCGAAGGCAAAGAGCTGGCGGTTGCTGTTGGACCGCTCGAAGGCGTCGACATCGGCCAGCACCAGCTGCCCCACCCCCATCCGCGCCAGC
>JAMWZF010000371.1:0-411 GCA_024304875.1 Paracoccaceae bacterium | reverse complement strand
CAGGCCCCGCCCATGCCACCGGTGCCGCAGACAAAGACGCGGGCGGCGCGCAGGCGGGCCTGCTCCGCCTCGGTCACGAAGCCGACGTTGCGGGTGGTCAGCTCGGCATAGCGGTCAGTCATCGGCGCCTCGCGGGCGGAGGATGGAATAGGGCTTGCGGCTGTCGGACCAGTGCAGGACCGGCAGGATCAGGCGTTGCAGCGTGATCAGGCCGCCTGCCAGGAGCAGGCCCGCGATCCGCGTCTTCGGCACCGACCGGGCGAGGTAGCGGCGGATTGCCGGCAGGTCGAGCCGGCCGAGCTGGAGCACGTCGTCGCCGCGGTCGTAGTCCAGCTCGGCGGCGCAGAAGGCGTTGTAGGCCTCGTCGCGGTGCTTGGGGGCGTCCTGGTAGGTCTTCTTCAGGTCGTCCGA